>CAJXUO010000314.1 GCA_913061425.1 uncultured Lutibacter sp. | reverse complement strand
TCAATGTCCTCATTTGAATATGTGATTCTTGGCGCTTTTGCTTTTCCACGTGGAAAGTGACCAATAAAAAAGATAATAGTCCTTAAAAAACTAAAGGTCCATTTATATTTTTTAGGATCTGATTTTTTTAAACTCTCACTGATTGCTAAAATTGCTTTTAATGAATGATCGAGATGCCAATCCACACCTCTTTTTGAAACAGAATTGTTTTGTTTTTTATAATGAGGGATTGTCGTTGAAATGGTTTTAATTTCGTTTTCTAAAATCATTTTATTTTTTTACTCTAAACTCATCTTCTTCATTACTCTCAATTCCGAGCGCTTCATAGATATAGTCAAATGTTGAAAGTAACTGAGGTTTGCCATCAACAATTGCAATATTGTGTTCAAAATGTGCACTCATCTTATTATCAAGAGTCGTAATTGTCCAACCATCATTATGATGTTTTATTTTATGAGTTCCCATATTTATCATTGGTTCAATCGCAACGACCATACCGTTTTTAAACTTTTTACCTCTTCCTCTTTTACCATAGTTTGGCATTTCAGGATCTTCATGCATTTTTCTTCCTAATCCGTGACCAACCAATTCTCGTACAACTCCATATCCGTGAGATTCACAGAAATTTTGAATTGCAAAACCTACATCTTCAACACGACTTCCTGCTTTAAATTCTCTAATTCCTCTATATAAACTCTCTTTGGTAACATCCAATAATTTTTGAACTTCTGGTTTTATTTCTCCAATAGCAAAGGTATACGCGTGATCTCCATAAAAACCATTTTTGATAGCACCACAATCTATTGAAATAATGTCACCTTCTTTTAAAGGATCATTATTAGGGAATCCATGGACAACTTGCTCGTTTGGACTCATACATAAGGTGTTTGGAAAATCATATAAACCTAAAAAACCAGGAATTGCACCTTGCTCTCTTATATATTCTTCTGCCATTTTATCTAACTGTAAAGTAGTGATTCCAGGCTTTAACTCTTTAGCAAGCATTCCTAATGTTCTTGATACAACTAGTGCGCTTTCACGCATTATTTCAATTTCTTCTCTCGTTTTTATTTTTATCATTACTTATTTTTTTAAACAAGTGACTCTTGCGTCATTTCTGTTGGCTTTTCTAAACCTATTAACTTCAAAATGGTTGGTGCAATATCACCTAAAACACCATCTTTTATATTCTTTAACTCTTTGTCAATTAAAATGATTGGAACAGGATTAGTTGTATGAGCTGTATTTGGTGTTCCGTCAGGATTAATCATTGTTTCACAGTTTCCATGATCGGCAATTAAAATCGTTGTATAGTTATTTTCTAATGCTACAGTAATAACATCTTTCACACATTCATCAACTACTTCACAGGCTTTAATCGCAGCTTTCATAACTCCTGTATGCCCAACCATATCTCCATTTGCAAAGTTTAAACACACAAAATCAACTTCTCCTTTTTCCAATTCAGGAATTAAAGCATCACGTAATTCATATGCGCTCATTTCTGGTTTTAAATCGTAGGTTGCAACTTTAGGTGAATTTCTTAGGATTCTACTTTCACCATCAAAAGGTTTTTCTTGCCCGCCAGAAAAGAAAAAGGTCACATGTGGATACTTTTCTGTTTCTGCAATTCGGAGTTGTTTTTTATTGTTTTTTTCTAAAACTTCACCAAGAGTTTGTGTTAAGTTATCTTTATTGAAGACAGTATTAATTCCTTTAAAAGAAGCGTCATAATTGGTCAATGTTACATAATGTAAATCCAATTTATGAGTATTGTATTCATGAAAATCGTTTTGACTCAACATTTCTGTTAACTCACGACCTCTATCTGTTCTAAAATTAAAAAAGAGGACAACATCATCATCTTTAATGGTTGTAATTGGCTGATTATTAGAATCAGTTAAAAGAATAGGTTTTATAAACTCATCGGTAATATGGTTATCATAATTCCTTTGAATACTTTCAATAATGTTCTTTGATTTTTCACCAATTCCGTTTACTAGAGCATCATATGCTAACTTAACTCTCTCCCAACGCTTATCTCTATCCATTGCATAATAACGACCTGTTACAGAAGCTATTTGGGTATTCGTTTTTGAAATATGATTTTGTAAATCTGAAATAAAACCTTTTCCTGATTTTGGATCTACATCACGACCATCCGTAAACGCATGAATAAATGAATTTTGAACTCCATATTCATTGGCTGCATCAACCAATCCTTTTAAATGATTGATATGTGAATGAACTCCACCATCACTAACCAATCCTAAAAAATGAACATTTTTATTGTTTTGTTTAGCGTATTCAAAGGCATCTGTTAATACTTTCTCTTGTGATAAAGTATTGTTTTGTACTGCTAAATTAATTTTGGCTAAATCTTGATACACTATTCTTCCAGCGCCCAAATTCATATGACCAACTTCACTATTTCCCATTTGACCTTCTGGCAAACCAACATGTAGTCCATCAGTTCTTAATGAAGCATTTGGATAGTTTTTATAAAGTGAATCTATAAAAGGAGTTTGCGCATGATCTATTGCAGATACTTTTGGGTCAGGAGAAGTTCCCCAACC
>CAJXUO010000313.1 GCA_913061425.1 uncultured Lutibacter sp. | reverse complement strand
ATCATTATTGGTTAGTGGGTCTGTAAAATTTAAAGGAGGCTCAATAAAAATAGAAGAAGGTTTTCAAGATAAATTCACTAAAGTTGATGGAGAGTATGTATTCCCTATCAATGGAGGAGCTATTGAGATGAAAGAGAATAAAGTAATTATTTTAGCAGATTAATTTAATTATTGTTTCCAAAATAAAAACTCCAAGTAATTTTTTACTTGGAGTTTTTTTAGTTTCGTTAGTGTTTTGTGTATGTTTTTACTCAAAATTATTTGAATAATTATTCATGAATCACTATAATTGACAGAAAGGATTACCTACCTTATCAAAAATGGAAACCAACGTATGATTACTGACATAAAAGTAAATAAACCAGAGCCTATTGCGTTTAGTGAAAAACAAAAAACGTTTACACAAGGAACTGATGTTGCACTTATAATTAAAGGCTTAGTAAAAGGGGAATCGATATTAATAAAAGATTTTTATAGTGACGGGTTATCTCTTCTTCAGGAAGTACACAAATATCTAAATCTAAAGTTACCCAACAAATCTTTTAAGGAGCAGCATGCGTGTCGCTCAGAATACTTTAGACTTTCAAATCTAATTTTATTAGAAATTGTCAATCAAAAAATAGGTGTAAAAAAAGCGCCTAGCATTGGTTGGTTAGAAAAGTTGTATCCAGAAAATAATCATTTCCTTTTGACCTTTCCACAAATACAAGGAATGAATAGTTCTTGGCAATGGTACAAAAATGGAATCTCTATACCTGTGTTGCGAAACAAAATGCATCCTTATTACGGAACATATTTCCCTACGCGTTTTGACCATTTAGTACTTTTTGACAATTGGCTGAAACGCTATGAAGGACCAAAAAAAACTGCTATAGATGTTGGAGTTGGTTGTGGCGTCTTGTCTTTGCAAATGGTTCAACATGGCTTCCAAAAAGTGCATGCTACCGATATAAACCCCAATGCAATTGTTGGGTTGGAAGAGTTTATGGGAACAACAAAACTATCTCGAAAGATTGAGTTAGATTTCGGACATCTTTTTGGAAAGTATGAAAAACAGACCGAATTGATTCTGTTTAATCCACCTTGGCTACCACAGCCTCATGATTTGAGCAATATAGATGATGCTATTTATTATAATAAGGCCTTATTTTCAGATTTTTTTGCTGCCGCAAAAAAAAGACTATTACCTGAAGGAAAATTGGTACTCATCTTCTCTAACTTAGCGCAAATAACAAATGTAACAACAGAACATCCCATAGAAACAGAATTAGCAGAAGGAAACAGGTTTCAATTGGAAAGATGTTATAAAAAATCTGTAAAATCGGCTTCTAATAAAACAAAAAGAGATCAGCATTGGCGTTCTTTAGAGGAAGTAGAACTTTGGGTGCTGACAAATATTTAAGCCTTGTTATTACCGAAATAATAGAGTATAAAAAAACTCCAAGTAAATTTTTACTTGAAGTTTTTTTATACATTGTTATAGACTGGTTTTAGATTGTTTCAATAATATGATTTTCTTTAATATCATCATAGAACTTCGCGAAACTTACTTGCGTATAAGGGATTAGCCATAAAAAACCTATACCTAATGTGACGATGCAAAGTAAACTCCATCCAATAAATCGTAGTCCTAAACAGAAAAATTTCCATTTATATCCATCCATCATTTTTTTACTTTTATCTATTGCTTCCATTGCTCCAATTGAATCATCATCAGCAATAATATAAAAAGTCATAGAATATGATAATGCAGCAATAATACCTGGAATTATTAATAAAAGAGTCCATAAAAATATAAATAATACCATCAGTAAGTAAGCCCCTAAAGAAGTTCCAAAATTATTAAAGCCTTGAAATATTTGCTCTAGTCTTGCATCTTGATTTCTTGAAATGTTTATTGAAAATATAGCGATTCCAACTGCCATAGGTCCTGAGATAATTAAAGAAAGTAAACTTGTAATTGGGTAAAAGTCAGCCATTACCTGAATAGTGGCAACCATTAACATATAGACGAAGAATGTCCCAACAGCAAGACCCCATTTTCCTTTTAAAGATTCACGTGCCATTTGCATTAATACTACATTTTCTGTTTTCATAATTTCTTTCTGTTTTATTAGCATCTCTTACTCTTATGGTTTTTTAGATACACCCCGTTTTTTTAAATGGTTTCTAGACTCCATTTTTAAAAATCACCTTTAATACTGAAACAAGTTAGTAGAGGTGAATTGTATTTGTTCGTTAGCGAAGTTAACTTTTTAAGAGTTAATAAACAAACTAAATTAACTTACACGCTCTTAATCACACTAGTAACTATTCCCCAAATCAAGAAGTCGTTTTCTTCGGTAATTTTTATAATAGGATACTCAGGATTTTCAGGTTTCAACCACACTTTGGCTCCATCAACACGCAATCTTTTTACAGTAAACTCACCATCTATAAAACAAACAGCAATTTTATTATTTATAGGTTCTATACTCCTATCTATAACCAATAAATCTTTATCATTAATTCCCGCATCAATCATAGACTGACCGCTTACACGTGCAAAAAAAGTTGCTTCTTGATTTTTAATAAGTATTTGATC
>CAJXUO010000312.1 GCA_913061425.1 uncultured Lutibacter sp. | reverse complement strand
ATGAAAGAGTGTGTTTTTGAGAATTTAGAAAGAGGTGTAAAATTAGGAATCTATAGAGACGGAATGAACCTAGATTTTATTACACGAATATATTTTAATGGAATTATTGGGATAAAAGATGTGGAAACATTTCCACAAAAAACATTTAATCCAGAATATTTACTAGAAAACTATTTAGAATACCACATTAGAGCAATTGCTACTGAAAAAGGATTACAAACTATGGGAAAATTATTGTTGAAAAATGAAAAATAAATTATTATTACTTACTTTTTTCTTTTCGCTATTGATAAGCGCACAAGAGAAGAACAGTTTCAGTTTAGATGAAGCAATTGAATATGCTTTAGAAAACAATAGAACTGTAAAGAATGCCAAGAGAGATGTTGAATCGGCAAAACAACAAAAATGGGAAACTACAACAATGGGGTTGCCTCAAATTAATGCTTCAATAGATTATAAAAATTGGCTAAAACAACAGATTTCTCTTTTTCCTCCTGGATTTTCAGATAAATACAATCAAATAAGAGATTTGGATACTTATTATGATATCACCAAAGACCCTGCAAACCCAATTCCTAATGCACCTACAGACTTTACAGAAATAGCTTTTGGGACCAAGCAAACTATGAGTGGAACAGCAACTTTAAGTCAATTATTGTTTGACGGTTCATATGTAGTTGGTTTACAATCTGCCAAAGTGTTTTTAGAAATATCTAAAAACGCAAAAAAGAAAACGGATTTAGAAGTAAGAAAAGCAGTAGTAAATGCGTACGGTAATGTTTTATTGGCTGAAGAAAGCATCCATATTCTTGAAAGAAATATCACTGTACTTCAAAAAAATCTTGATGAAACTACAAAAATATATGAAAATGGATTTGAAGAAGAAGAAAGTGTTGAGCAACTACAAATAACACTTACTGGAGTTAAAAGTAATCTTCAAAAAACAATGCGATTAAAAAAATTAGCAACTCAAATGTTCAATATAACTATTGGAGTTGACCTTGATAAAACAACTACACTAACTGACACTTTAGAAAGCCTTACAACTCAAAATTTAACCCTTGAGCTTCTTGAAGTTGACAATAATGTTGAAAATACTATAGATTATAAAATTGTAGAAAACGATAAACGCTCAAAAGAATTGTTGTTGAAATTAGAAAAAAGCAAGGCTTTACCTTCATTAAACGCTTTCTTAAATGGTGGTTACACAGCCAATAGTGATTCGTTCACTTTTACAAGCGGCAGACAAAAATGGTTTGGATCTTCATTATTTGGCGTGAGTATGAATGTTCCAATTTTTAGCTCAGGAGCAAGAAATGCAAGAACTCAAAAAGCGAGAATAAATCTTGAAAAAGCAAACGAAGATTTAACTGAAACAGCGCAAAAATTAAAACTTCAAATTGCATCCGCAAAAAGTGATTATCAGTTTTCTATTGAGGATTACGAGAATAAAAAAAACAATTTAAACTTAGCTCAAAGAATAGAATCTAAAAATCAAACAAAGTTTTTTGAAGGTATCGCATCTAGCTTTGAATTGAGACAAGCGCAAGCTCAGTTATATAATTCACAACAAGAATTTTTACAATCAATGCTAGACGTAATAAACAATAAGGCAACTTTAGAAACTGCCTTAAACACAATAATAAAATAATAAAAATTAACTATAAAACACTATGAAACATATATTTTCCCTTTTAATAATAATGCTTGTACTCTCTTCTTGTGGAGGAAATAAAGAACAAAGTATTGACGAAGTTATAGCAACTCAAAATTTAGAAACAATCAGACAAAAAAGAGCCGCTATTGTTATAAAACAACATGAAACAAATAATCAAATAAAACAACTTGATGATGAAATTTCAAAATTAGATACCTCTAAAAAAATACCGTTAATCACTACTTTTAATGTAAAGCAAGAAGTGTTTAATCACTTTTTAGAATTGCAAGGGAATGTACAAACAAAGCAGAATCTTGTTATTTATCCTGAAATGGCAGGGATTTTAAATCGTGTTTATGTTAAAGAAGGTCAAAAAGTAACTAAAGGACAATTATTAGCATCTATTGATGATGGGGGTATGGGACAACAAGTTGATCAACTTCAAATTCAAGCAGATTTAGCTAAAACTATTTTTGAACGTCAGGAGAGACTTTGGAATCAAAAAATAGGGAGTGAAATTCAATATTTACAAGCAAAATCTACATATGAAGGTCAACAAAAAACTGTAAATCAACTTAAACGTCAGTTAGAGAAAAGTTCTGTAAGAGCTCCGTTCTCAGGCATTATAGACGACGTTATTTCTGAACAAGGTAGTGTTGTTGCTCCTGGTCAATCTCAATTAATGCGTATTGTAAACCTTGACAACATGTATATAGAAACTGATGTTCCTGAAAGTTACATTTCAAGTGTTTCTATAAACAAAGAGGTGCAAGTTGAATTTCCGATTTTAGGAAAAACTATGAATGCTAAAATTCGTCAAACAGGTAATTTTATCAATCCTGCAAATAGAACTTTTAAAATTGAAGTTGCTGTCCCAAATAAAGATAGAACTATAAAACCAAATCTTACAGCAAAATTAAAAATCAACGATTA
>CAJXUO010000311.1 GCA_913061425.1 uncultured Lutibacter sp. | reverse complement strand
CAATTTTATTTCACAATATTTAGAACGTGATGGTGATGATTTCTATGTAATGAAAATGGTTCCTTGTGTATTTTTAGATACCGATAATTCTTGTTCTATATATGATGTTCGACCAAAAGCATGCAAAGAATATCCGCATACCAATAGGAAAAAGTTTATTCAAATAACAGATTTGACTTTAAAAAACATTGAAATTTGTCCTGCTACGTATAATATTATTGAAGAATTGAAGAAGAAGTTGCCGATGTAATTAGTCGTATATCAAATATTTTTCTCGTATTTTTTTAAACGCATCCAAATCTGATTGCCAAGATTTTCTAATTTTTTCTTCTTTAACTCCTTGTTCTATTTGTTGTTGTAGTTTTTCAGTTCCAGCCAATTTGGTAAAGAAAGAATTAAAGAATTCTTTGCTAGAATTATTTTTGTATGTCTCGATTAACCAATTGAGATTTAATTCCTTCAAATTTTCATATCCAGATAAGTCTTCACCAAAACATTCTTTATCCTGATGTTTCGGATATTTTGCGCCATTATTAGAACGTGGAGTATATGTATAACTCATATTTTTTAAAAAAGGAGAGCCATATACTTGAAACTGTTTATCAGTTCCTCGACCTGCATTTACGTTAGTTCCTTCAAAAAAACATAAACTTGGATATAAATTTATTGACTTGCTATTTGGTAAATTAGGAGAAGGTTTTATGGGTAAGTGATACTCAGAATTATGCGTGTAATTTTCTAATTCAATGACTTTTAAATCGCATTTTAAATTTTTTTCAAGCCAATTTTCACCGTTAACCATTTGTGCATATTCTCCAATTGTCATTCCGTATACCACTGGAACAGGATGCATTCCAACAAAACTTG
Source organism: uncultured Lutibacter sp. (assembly GCA_913061425.1). Classification (GTDB taxonomy): domain Bacteria; phylum Bacteroidota; class Bacteroidia; order Flavobacteriales; family Flavobacteriaceae; genus Urechidicola. Next base: position 1,728 of record CAJXUO010000311.1, on the reverse strand, counting down.
TATGTTCTTTTTCTAAAACAGGGCCATCAATATAATGTCCATTTGGATTAGGTCTATCTAACACTATCAAAGGGATATTTGCTTCAGCACATGCTTCCATTACATAATGAAGTGTAGAAATATAGGTGTAAAAACGCGCGCCAACATCTTGAATGTCAAAAACTACAGCATCTAAACCTTTCAATTGTTCTTGAGTTGGTTTTTTATTTTTCCCGTACAATGAAATAATAGGGATTCCTGTTTTAGAATCTTTACCATCTTTAATATACTCTCCAGCATCAGCTTTTCCTCTAAAACCATGCTCTGGAGCAAAAACGGTTTTAACTTTAATGTTATAATTAGTACTAAAATAGTCAACGATATGGTGTGTAACTTCTTTTAATCCTGTTGCGCTTGGTCCTCTAGAAAATTTTTGCTTCAATTTCATTATCGAAGTCTGATTGGCAACAATTGCAATATTTTTACCTTTTATTAATGGTAAATAATTATAAAATCTATCAGCACCAGATATAATTGGTTTTTCAACTTGATTATTAGTTGTAATTTTAGTTTGAACACTCTCAACACTTGAAGTTTCTTTTTTTGATACTGCTGGATGTTTATTGGCGCAAGAAATCATTAATGAAAGCATTAATAAAACCGAAAAGAAATATGTATTTTTGAAACGAATAGTTATCATCTTAAAATTTGAATTACGAATTATTTATAGCAAAGAGGCTAACCGCTGCTAAACACCATAAAAGTAGTATTTCTTCACCAATTATAAAAATTGCAATTGTAGCGATAGCATTGGGAATTATAATTATGATGATTGCTATAGCAACAAGTATTGGCTTGCAAGAGAAAATTCGTGAAAAAATTACTGGATTTAATGGTCATATCCAAATTACAAATTTTGATAATAATAATTCAGAAATTTCACTTGTACCAATTTCTACAAACCAAGATTTTTATCCAAATTTCAAAAATGTTGAAGGTGTCAAAAAAGTTCAAGTATATGCTACAAAAGCAGGCATAATAAGAACTAAAAATGATTTTGAAGGAATAATTGCAAAAGGTGTAGGAGAAAATTATGAGTGGAGTTTTTTTGAAGAGTATTTAGTTGAAGGTAAAACTCCAGCATACACCACTAAAAAATCAAATCAAATTTTACTATCACAATATGTGTCTGATAGAATGCAATTTAAAATAGGAGATGAATTTAATACCATTTTTTTAAAAGAAGATACAAATAGACCGCCAAGTATTCGCGTTTTTGAATTGGTAGGGATTTACAATTCTGGATTTCAAGACTTCGATGAAAACATTATGATTGTTGATGTAAAACAAGTTCAGAAGTTGAATAATTGGGAAGGAAATCAAGTAGGAGGTTTTGAAGTTTTTTTAGATGATTTTAATAAAATTGAAGAAAAAGGGACTGAGATATATACAGAAATTCCTCCAGAATTAAATGCTCAAACTATTTCAAATAAATTTTCTGGTTTGTTTGAGTGGATAAAACTGTTTGACACCAACACCTTGATAATTATTGTAATCATGCTTATTGTTGCTGCTATTAATATGATAACAGCACTATTGGTATTAATATTAGAGAGAACCCAAATGATAGGGGTTTTAAAAGCATTAGGTAGTGATAATTGGAGTATTAGAAAGTTGTTTTTATACAATGCTTCTTATATAATTTTTAGAGGATTATTTTGGGGTAATTTAATTGGTATATCCATACTG
>CAJXUO010000310.1 GCA_913061425.1 uncultured Lutibacter sp. | reverse complement strand
GGCATACGAGATGGAGAGAGGTCTCGTGGGCTCGGAGATGTGTATAAGAGACAGATACTATACAATATTTGAAAAATAGATAATAGGCCTTAAGTTTTAATGAGTTTTTACTATCTTGTAAACCAAACAAGGGTGTGATTTTTTTTTATTCCCAACTTTCAACTTACTGAAATGAGTGCATATAAACTTCTGCGATTATTTTTATTTTCATTTTTATGTAATTCTTATTCTCAAGAATTACCTCCAATTAATATTTTTTCTGCCAAAGAGTATGGAGCCGAAAATCAAAATTGGTCAATAACTCAAGCGAGCAACAAATTTATATATGTAGCTAATAATAAAGGATTGTTAGAGTACAATGGTGCAAGATGGCAGTTGTACCCTACACCAAATGAATCAATTATTAGATCTGTAAAAGCCTATAAAAACAAAATTTACACAGGGTTTTATATGGATTTTGGTTATTGGGAGAAAAATAATTTTGGCATTTTAAAATACACATCTATTGCAAAAGAAAAGAATATAAAATTTATTGAAGATGAGCAAGTTTGGAATATTGTTGAGTTTGATGGTTGGATACTTTTTAAATCATTACAACGAATATACCTATACAATTTAAAAACAGAAGTTGTTAAAATAATTGAATCTGATAATAGAATTGCAAAACTTACAAAAGTAGAAGAGACCTTATATTTTCAAGAACTCTATAAGGGAGTTTTTGAAATTCAGAATGGAATTCCTAAATTGATTTCTGATAATCCAATATTAAAAGACAATATTATAGTAGAAATTTTTAGAAAAGATGGAGACCTTTTATTTTTTACTCAAAAAAAAGGTTTTTTTTTTCTTAGAGATGGCGAAGTAAATCAATGGATCATTCCTTCAAATAATATTATTTTAGATAAAACCTATTATAGTGCAAAACAACTAAGCAATCAAGATTTTGTTCTTGGCTCTATTTCAGATGGGCTTGTAAATATTGATAGTGATGGAAATTTTAATTATCAGATAACACAAAGTTCAGGGTTGAGTAATAACACAGTATTATCTATTTTTGAAGACAGTAGTCGTAATATTTGGTTAGGTCTTGATAATGGAATTAATTGTGTAAATAATAAATCTGCTTTTAAAATTTACCATGATAAAACAGATTTTTGGGGTACTATTTATACCTCAGTTTTACATCAAAACATATTATATTTAGGAACAAACCAAGGTTTATATTATAAAAATTATGGATCAGATGATGAGTTTAAGTTTATAGAAAACACCCAAGGTCAAGTTTGGAATCTTATACAAATTGATAAAGAGTTGTTTTGCGGTCATGATTCTGGAACGTTTATAATTAAAGGTGATAAAGCATTACAAATAACAAACATTTCTGGTACTTGGGACCTTAAAAAGATAAATGAAAACACCTTGCTTCAAGGTAATTATGACGGACTTTATGTGCTTAAAAAGCAAAATGGTATTTGGAATTTAAAAAACAAAATTGAAGGATTTGATAGTTCAAGTAAATATTTCGAAATTATTGATACTAATAGGATACTGGTAAATCATGAATATAAAAGTGTTTTTAAATTAGTTGTAGATCAAGAATTTGAAAAAATTCTTAGCATAGAGAAAGATACCACAACTCAAAAAGGTATTAATTCTAGCCTTATCAAATATAACAATAAAGTATTGTATGCTAGTAGAAAAGGAGTCTATGAGTATCTTTCTGATAAAAATGACTTTAAATTAGATTCTATTTATAGTAAATTAATTTCTAAAGAGAATTTTACTACAGGAAAATTAGTTAATGATGAGTTAGGTCAAAAATTATGGTCATTTTCTGAAGACGATATAAAATATATGGAACCGGGAAAGTTAAGTGATAAGCCAACACTTAAAACAATACCAATTCCAGAATCATTAAGAAAAGGAGCTTCGGGCTATGAAAACATTACTCATTTATTAGATAAAAAATATCTTATTGGATCTTCAGATGGATATTTAATTATAGACTTAGAAAGTTTAAATAAACCGGAAACTTATAAAACTTCAATTAATTACGCGTACACCTTTGTCTTAAATACGCCTAAAAGGCCTATTGATTTAAATAATAGTGTTGAGTTTAAAAACGAAGAGAATAATATTGAGTTTTTCTTTAGTGTCCCAAATTTTAGTAAAACATCTATTTCTAAATACCAACATCAATTATTAGGACAAAGTCTAGATTGGAGTGAATGGGGTGAGTCAAATTCTATTCTATTTAAAAACCTATCTTATGGCGACTATACATTTAAAGTTAGGGCAAAAGTTGGAGATAAAATGAGTGTTAATATTGATGAATACAATTTTACAATTCAAAAGCCATGGTATTTATCTAATTTATTTATCATCCTATACGTCACCTTATTTTTATTGTTCTCTTTTCTCACCCATTTTTTACAAAACAGGTATCATAAAAAGCAAAAAGAGAAATTATTTGAAAAAACCAAAAAAGAGTTAGAACTTAAAGAATTAGAAAGTTCACAAAAGATTATTAAATTAAAAAATGAAAAGTTAAGGAGTGATATAGATAGTAAAAATAGAGAATTAGCTACATCAACAATGAGT
>CAJXUO010000309.1 GCA_913061425.1 uncultured Lutibacter sp. | reverse complement strand
TAACCGTTTGCAAAGCATCATAATCGCTAACATAAGTATCTAAAGACCATATAACAACTCCATTCATATCATCACCATCTAAAGGATCATCACATCTTGGAGCTACCGTAATAGCACTAATAATAGGTATATACTACATCTTCAATTGCAGAAATAAAATAAGTATATAAAACTTCACCACCACTAGTACTATTTAGTTCTAATTTTCCAGTTGCAGCATTCCAAACTGTTGAAATAGCAGGATGTGTCCCAGTTAACGTTAAACTGTCTTCACCGTTTTGATAACCAGATGATATTTGAATATACATTGCCTCCGTTCCGGTATCATCAGTATCAATAATCGTGATACTAGTCGCAATATTTATGTCAGTTCCTGGGCAATACAATTGATTGCCTGTTGCAGTAATTTCTGGAGGACTATTTTGAGCAAGTAATGTAACTGAAATAAAAAGCAGGAAAAATATTGATAAAAATTTTTTAATTTTAGGAAATAGCATTTGTAAAAAATTAGTGATAAAGATACTTAATTATTTGTCAATTAAGAATTAACATTCCAGACGAACATTTTGGGTTTAATCCTATAACTCCCAAGAACCAATTACTGCAAGTTTAACCCTTTTACCATCTTTATATAGGTTCTTAACTCTTGGACTTCTTTAATGAATTTTTGTGGTTTTATGTATTCAATGTTATTGAATAGATGATTTTCTGTAGAAACGTTATATAATATTTTCCAGTGATTCCTGATAGATTTGAGTGCGTTAAAGTAAGAGTAAGTAGATGCATCAAAGACATGAGTTGGCTCAGAAATAATCCCGTTTATCTCTAAAATTTTAAATTCATTATCACTCAGTATTTTTTCAAAAGATTCATACTTAATATCGAGTCGACCATAATACCAACCATCAATTTGTTGTTCTATCTCTTGAATTACAGTTGTTAATTCATTCGATTTTAAGTCATTTCCATTTTTGAATTGTGCTCCCTTGGAATGATTTCCAATTGATGAGAGTAAAACTGGCGTCTCTTTTTTTGGTATTGAATTTAATTCTTTTTTATGAATTTCTTTAAAAATAGCATAATAGATACTTGCCCTTTTATCATTTAAAATCAATTCTGATAATGTAGATTTTCCATCACCAATTAGGCTTAAAAACTTTTTTAAAGTGATGGATGTAATGTTTCCTTTTTCTTGATTTGGCAATCGATAGTAGAAAATTCCACACTCATTTTTATAACTTATAAACTCTTGTATTATAATGTCTATAGGGTACTTTTTTAAGTATTCTTCTAGTTCTGTCTCTGTATTTATCTTTTTCACAAGTAACCCTCTAAATCCTATATCAGGTTTTGCAATTACTGGAAACTCAATTTTTTCTATCTCAATTTTTTTAAAAACTAGATCAATATTTTCATTTGGAGTAACTAGAATCGTTTTTGGCCTGTATTTTTTCGGAATCAATTTAATTGTTTCATATTTTGATTCTGTTCCATTTCCAGAACTTTTTAATATAGGATTTGCTGCTGTGTAGAAAGTTAAACTCCTTGCCTTTATAGCTAAATATAAAGCGTAAGGTAAATTAGGTATATAGAACATAAAGGTTGGCCAATATTCCCAATTCTTTAATTTGTTTAAAAATATTTTACTAGTTTCCATTGTCAAATAATCCGTTCAAAATAGTTTTAACTCCAATAAACGCAAATACGATAGCAGCAATAGCGATAATTATCCCTAAAATTAACCAAAAGTAAATTCCATCATTGAGCGCTCTAAATCCAATTGAAATTAGAATTGGTCCTAAAAACATCATGAAAATTGCAATTCCAATATATTTTAACCCTTTAGCTATTAGTGATTTACTACTGCTCATTATGATTGTTTATAGCGTTTCTCACACTTCCATATTTTAAAAGCAATTCAGTAGCGATTTTTTCATCAATGTTTAGTTCTTGCATAATCATCTTTGTACCTCTATTTACTAATTTGTCGTTTGATAATTGCATATCTATCATTTTGTTCCCTTTTATTTTTCCTAACAGAATCATAGTCGAGGTGGAAATCATATTTAAAATTAATTTCTGTGCAGTTCCGGCTTTCATTCTAGAGCTTCCTGTGACAAATTCTGGTCCTACAACACATACAATTGGGTTTTGAGAAACTGTTGCCAAAGGACTTCCTTCATTCATTGTAATGCATCCAGTTATAATATTGTTGTCATTACATTTCTCGAGAGTAGAAATAACATATGGAGTGGTTCCAGAAGCAGCAATACCTATAACTACATCTTTATTAGAAATATTTTTTTCTTGTAAGTCTATCCACCCTTGTGTAATAGAATCTTCAGCATTTTCAACTGCTTTTCTTATTGCGGTATCACCTCCAGCGATTAGTCCTTGAACTAATTCATAGGGAACACCAAAAGTTGGAGGGCATTCAGAAGCGTCTAATATTCCAAGTCTTCCACTTGTTCCTGCGCCAATATAAAAAAGTCTTCCGCCAATTTTTAATTGTTCTACAATCTTATTGACGAGTTGTTCAATTTGGGGAATAGTATTTTTTACAGCTTTTGCTATAGTTAAATCCTCATTATTGATATTTGTAAGCAGTTCA
>CAJXUO010000308.1 GCA_913061425.1 uncultured Lutibacter sp. | reverse complement strand
ATTATTTATTGCAATAACGTTTACTATTTTAGGAATAGGGATGTTGTATTACATCAATCCTAAGTGTGCATTGTTTGGTGCTATTTCAATTTTCCTATATACGTGTGCTTACACTCCTTTAAAAGCAGTAACGCCTCTAACAGTTTTTGTTGGCGCTATTCCTGGAGCGATTCCATTTATGTTAGGTTGGGTTGCAGCAACAAATGATTTTTCTATTGAACCTGGAACATTATTTTTAATTCAATTTTTTTGGCAGTTCCCGCATTTTTGGGCAATTGGTTGGTTGCAATTCGATGAATATAAAAAGGCAGGATTCAATATGTTGCCAATGGGAAAAAAAGATAGAGGAGCAATAAAACAAATTATACTGTATACAATTGTTATGATTGTTGTCTCGCTAATTCCTGTGTTGAGGCAAACAGGGGACTTTTGGATTTATCCAATTACAGCAGTTATTATATTTTTATTAGGTGCGTTGATGTTGTATTATGCAATTCAACTTTATAAACATCAAACGGATAAAGTAGCAAGACAATTAATGCTTTCGAGTGTGTTATATATCACGTTAATTCAAATAATCTACGTTGTAGATAAATTTTTACACTAATGACAAATCAGAATTTAGAACAAGAATATAAAATTGCGAAACAAAAATCAGCAAAACCAATGTTATGGGTTTCTATGATAAGCATGACAATGATGTTTATTGGTTTGGTAAGTGCATATATTGTAAGTAGTAAACGAGACGATTGGGTTTCATTTGATTTGCCTCCAGCATTATACACAAGTACTTTATTAATTTTATTGAGTAGTATTACATTTTTCTTGGCATTAAATGGCGTTAGAAAAGGCAAAAGCGAACAGACAACAATTTTTCTGATTCTTACTTTATTACTTGGAATCGGATTTGTGTATTTTCAAATTCAAGGTTTTTATCAATTAAAAGCAGCAGGACTTTATTTTGTTGGAAAAGGGAGTCTTGTTTCGTCATCATTATTAACTGTGATTTCGTTTGCGCATTTATTACACGTTTTTGCAGGCTTTATTGTACTGCTTACCGTTATTTATAATCATTTTAAAAAACGCTATAATGCTACGGAAACACTTGGTTTAGAACTAGGTGCAATCTTCTGGCATTTTGTAGATATATTGTGGATTTTACTCTTTTTATTTTTCTATTTTATTAGATGATAATATTTTGTAAATTTGACGAGTTAAAAAACTAAAATTTTATACTTTTTTTTATGGAAGCAAATGTTGCTACTAAAGAACACCATTCTTGGGATGACGATAAGACCGAAAAGAAACCTTTTGGTACAAGTTATGGTAAAATGATGATGTGGTTTTTCATCATGTCTGATGCACTTACTTTTTCAGGATTTATTGTTGCGTATGGTTTAATGCGTTTTAAATTTATTGAAACTTGGCCTATTGCCGATGAAGTGTTTACACACATCCCTTTTTCACACGGATCGTATCCAATGATTTATGTGGCATTCATGACTTTTGTACTGATTTTCTCTTCAGTTACCATGGTACTTGCAGTTGATGCAGGTCATCAATTGAAGAAAAACAAAGTTGCATGGTATATGTTTGCAACTATTATTGGTGGTGCAATCTTCGTAGGTTCACAAGCTTGGGAGTGGAAAACATTTATTCAAGGTTCTTACGGTGCAGTTCAAATGAATGATGGGAAAATTATTCAATTTGTAGACGGTACAGGACATCAAGTTACCTTAGATAGTTTTGTAACATCACAGCATAGTGAAAGAGAACAACATGGGCGTAAAAATGGACTTTGGTTTACTACAGAGGCAGCGTTACCAGTTTATACAATGGCCGAAGTTACTGATGGATTTAAAAAACATCCTGAATTAACAATCAGAACTGAAAAAATTGATGTTGCAACTAAAAGTAAAGAAATACTTTCTAGAGGTCAAGCAATGAAATATTTGGCTAAAGGGAAAGCGGTTGTAAAGGGTGCAAACTTAGAAGTAAATGAATATGGAAGTACCTTATTTGCAGATTTCTTTTTCTTCATTACAGGTTTTCACGGATTCCATGTATTCTCTGGAATTATATTTAATATCATTATTTTCTTTAACGTAATTATTGGAACATACGACAAGAGAAAGAATTATGAAATGGTAGAAAAAGTAGGTTTATATTGGCACTTTGTAGATTTAGTTTGGGTATTTGTATTCACATTCTTCTACTTAGTTTAATTAAAAAATATTAGATAAAAATGTCACACGAAACAGCACATGAGTCGCATACAGGGTTAATCTGGAAAGTATTTGGATTCCTTTCTCTTATTACAATAGTTGAAGTTATATTTGGTATTGTTAAACCAGCATCATTACACCTTTCATCTTTTTTAGGAACAAGCCCACTTAATTGGATATTCTTAATACTAACCTTGGTAAAAGCATATGGCATTACTTGGTATTTTATGCATATGAAAGAAGAAAAAGCATCGTTGAGAAGAGCAGTAGTTTGGACTTCGGTATTTTTAATATGTTATCTAACAGCTTTACTTTTGATTGAAGGAAGTTATATGAATGAAGTAGGCAGTCCTGTCTCTTATACACATCTCCGAGCCCACGAGACCTCTCTACATCTCGT
>CAJXUO010000307.1 GCA_913061425.1 uncultured Lutibacter sp. | reverse complement strand
GGCGCCGACCATTTTATTATTCAAAGAATCCCATAAAAAAAGATGATGGTAATGTTGATCAAAATCATCTAAATCAATAGATTTATTAGTTCCTTCACCAACATCTCTAAAGGTAATCTCCCTTAATCTACCAATCTCATGTAATATGTTTGGAATTATTTCTGCAGTTGCAAGAAACACTTCGTAATTCTTACTTTCCATCAATCTATCACCATTATCTCTCAAGAATTCAACTTCCTGTATCATTTTATCAATACCACATTGAGGAACTATTTTTTTCGGTTCCTTTGGAAATTTTAATGCAGATGCAGCTTCAGAAATAGATTTCGATTGTTTTTCAAAAGGGTTCGCAAGCATATATGTTTTCTTACGGATAAACTCATGAAACTCATCGATATTTTCATATTGCTTCTGATCTTTAACTAGAATAGGTTTTCCAATTCTAACTTTAATAACACGGCGTTTTTGAGAAAACAATTCAGAAGGTAATTTTGCCGTTCTAAACGTGTCACTAATTTTTGATAAGGCATAAAACAGTCTACTGTTTTTAGCATGAAAATAGATGGGAATAATTGGGACTTCAGCCTTTTTAATCAATCTAATAGCGCCAGGATCCCAAGGCTTGTCAACTAACAATTTTCCTTCTCTATGAGTAGAAACTTCTCCTGCAGGAAAAAGACCAAGAGGATATCCATTTCTTAAGTGACGAAGTGCATTTTTGAGTCCACCAACACTTGATTTAACTTCTTTCCTAGTTTCAAACGGATTCACTCCTAAAATATAAGGGTTCAGCGGTTTAACTCTATCCATTAAAAAATTACCTAAAGTGGTGTAATCTCCTCTTTTTTCTAGAACAAGTTTTAATAATAAAATTCCATCAATTCCTCCTAAAGGATGGTTAGAGATGGTTATAAAAGGGCCCGTTTTTGGAATACGATCTAAATCTTCTTTTGGTATTTCAAATTCAATTTTAAATTCCTTTAAAATACTATCTAAAAAATGAATTCCCTCTTTATTTTTATGCTTGTCGTATATTTTATTAAGAGCAGAAATTCTCAATACTTTCATTAAAAGCCAGCCGATAACAGTACCAATAAATCCATATTTATCAAGATTTACAGCTTTTGCGACTTCTTTGGCGGTTACTAAACCCATAGTTAAAAATTATGCGAAAACAAATATACAAAACTAAAGAACAACAACTTGTAGTGTCTCTTTACTTATTTGTTTTAATAAAACGTTGTTATTTTTTTCAATTTCTGTCACTGAATTTTCATCAAAATGGCGAATAGTATATAAAGTAGTATTCTCATTAAAACTCACTTTATATTTTGACTTTATTGAGTCATAAAATGTATTAAAGTTATTAAATTGATCTTCTATACATACCGAAAAACTTAGTGCTGAGTTTTGAATTAAATTCACTTTTAGTTTGTAATCATGAAGAAAATTAAAAATATCACGAATGTTATGTTCTACCATAAATGAAAAATCTAATGCAGAAATTGAAAGTAAAATTTGATTTTTCTTTAAAATAAAACAAGGAATTTTTGGCTCTAAATCTTTTCCTTTTTGAACCGTTGTTCCTTCATTTTTAACATCAATAAATGAGCGAACATGAAGAGGGATTAATTTATTTTCAAGAGGTTTTAAAGTTTTTGGATGAATTACGGAAGCGCCATAAAATGCCATTTCAATAGCTTCTCTATAAGATATTTGAGTTAATAATTCAGTTTTTTCAAAAACACGCGGATCTGCATTTAAAACACCTTTTACATCTTTCCAAATGGTCACACTTTGTGCATTCAAACAATATGCAAAAATTGCAGCTGAAAAATCTGAACCCTCTCGACCTAAAGTTGTTGTGTTTTCTCCGTCACTTGCTATAAAACCTTGAGTAATTGTAAGTTTTGAAGTATCAATTTTTGAAGAAATATTTTTTTGAGTTGTTTCCCAATTTACTTTTGCATCTCTATAATTAGCGTCAGTTTTAATATACTCTCTTACATCTATCCAATCATTTTCAACACCTATTTCATTTATATACGAACTAATAATTGTGGTAGATAAAAGTTCTCCATAACTAACTATTTGATCGTAAATAAAATTATAATCCTTTGATTTGTTTTTTGACATAAACCCTGATAATTGAGCAAATTTCTGTTCAACTTTCATATAAATAGAATGACTATTATCATCAAATAAATCATTGGTAATTTTTAAATGATAATCTCTTACAAACGCTATTTTATCTATTAAATCTTTATCTTTCTTGCAATAAGAATGGACAATCTCTTCAAATGCATTTGTCATTTTTCCCATGGCAGAAATAATAATAATTTTATTATTTATTCCTTCATGACGCAATACACTTATTAAGTTTTTAACTCCATCACCATTTTTAACTGAAGCACCACCAAATTTGAAAATCCTCATTTTAATTTCTTGATATATAATTTTTTAATCCCTTTTCGTCCATTTGTACTGTTTCCCAACCATTCAATATTTTTGCACCACTACTTAAATAAAAATCTCGCGCAGGTGTATTCCAATCTAAAACAACCCATTCTACCCTTTTAATATGTTCTTTATAAGCTTGTTTTAAAAGTGCGCCGTATAGAGAGCTTC
>CAJXUO010000306.1 GCA_913061425.1 uncultured Lutibacter sp. | reverse complement strand
ACACCTCTCTATTCGTCGGCAGCGTCAGATGTGTATAAGAGACAGATTTAAGACCCATTTCTATTTTTATAGATCTGCTAATTATAAATCTTACGATGTTTATTATATCGAAAGATTTATACGTAGATACTTTATATATTTTATATATAAATCTAACATGGTTATTGATATCTTTTTATACTAATTTTTATATTGCATATAGATACACAAAACTTGCCAGAATAGTTTATTTATTAATTACTCAATTAGGCACTTTTTTCTTAGCTTATTTCGCATATTTTAGTCTCTTTAAAGAGGGTGTAACTATAGGTAACCAAACAAACACGGTATTATATTTATTTAGCGGAATAATAGTAGTTAAATTTCTATTTATCTATGCTTTAAAAAAGTATAGGATAGGTGGAGGAAACTTTAGAGATGTAATTATTTTAGGAGGCAATCAATCAATAGAGTCTTTAACCAGCTTATTTAACATTAAAGATGAATTAGGATATAGGTTTAAAGGTTATTTTTCTGACAAAGAAACTTCTAGGAATCAATATTTAGGTCAAATAGATCAGTTTTATTTATACATAGAACAAAATAATGTTGATGAAATTTATTGTTCTATTTCTGAATTATCAAAAAAAGAAATAAATAAAATTATTGATTTTGGCGAAAGGAATAATAAAGTTGTCAAACTTATTCCAAACTCGAAAGGACTCTTTAGTAGAGGAATGGTTTTAGAATACTATGATTATATCCCGATACTTTCTTTAAAAAACCTCCCCTTTGACAACCCATTAATTAAATATTCAAAAAGAGGATTTGATATTTTTTTCTCATTATTTATTATTGTTTTTATACTTTCATGGATAAGTATAATATTATTTATTTTGATAAAGTTTGAATCAAAAGGGCCATTAATTTTTAAGCAAATAAGAGATGGGCTTAATGGAAAGCAATTTGAATGTTATAAGTTTAGGTCTATGGGGTTAAATATAGAAGCTCATAAAATACAAGCTACTAAAGAAGACGTAAGAGTTACTAGAATAGGTAAACTTATTCGTAAAACTAGTATTGATGAATTACCTCAATTTATCAATGTATTTAGAGGCGACATGAGCGTTGTAGGGCCAAGGCCTCATATGACGAGTCAATCAAAAAAATACGCAAGAATCGTTGATAAATATTTTGTAAGAAATTTAGTAAAACCTGGAGTTACAGGTCTATCTCAAGTAAGAGGGTTTAGAGGGGAAATTGAAGAGATTTCAGATATGGAAAATAGAGTTCGATTAGATATTTTTTATATAAATAATTGGTCTTTTATTTTAGATTTAAAAATTATCCTTCAAACAATATTTAATGCTGTTAAAGGCGAAGAAAAAGCATATTAAATGAACGTATTGATTATTGGTTCTGGTGGAAGAGAGCATGCAATAGCATGGAAATTAAAGCAGAGTAATAAACTGGATAAACTTTTTATTGCTCCAGGAAATGCTGGGACAAAAGAATTAGGAACAAACTTAAATATTGGAGTTTCCGATTTTGAAAACATAAAACAAGCAGTTTTAGAATATAAAATTGAACTTGTAATTGTTGGTCCTGAAATTCCTTTAGTTGAAGGAATTCACGACTATTTTTTATCAGATGAAAAATTAAAAAACATTCATGTTATTGGCCCTCAAAAAGAGGCAGCACAATTAGAAGGAAGTAAAGAATTTGCAAAAGAATTTATGCAAAGACATCAAATTCCTACAGCGGCATATAAAAGTTTCACAAAAAGCAATCTAAACGAAGGATTTTTTTTTCTAGAAAGTTTAAACGCTCCCTATGTTTTAAAAGCAGATGGTTTGGCTGGAGGAAAAGGGGTCGTGATTTTAGAAGCTTTGCAAGCTGCTAAAGACGAACTTTCTGATATGCTAACAAATGAAAAGTTTGGCTCGGCAAGCAAGACTGTCGTTATAGAAGAGTTTCTTGATGGTATTGAGATGAGTTGTTTTATTCTAACGGATGGTAAAAACTATGTAAATCTTCCTAACGCAAAAGATTATAAGCGAATTGGAGAAGGAGATAAAGGTTTAAATACAGGAGGAATGGGCGCAGTTTCACCAGTTCCGTTTGCAGATAAAGAATATTTACAAAAAATAGAAGACAGAGTTATTCGCCCAACAGTTTTAGGTCTTCAAAAAGACAATATTCCATATAAAGGATTTATATTTTTTGGTTTGATACGTGTAAATAATGAACCAATGGTGATTGAATACAATTGCCGAATGGGAGATCCCGAAACAGAAGTTGTGATTCCTAGAATTAAATCTGATTTATTAGATTTATTCATTGCTACTGCCAATAATGACTTGATAAACTCTACAATTGAGTTAGATTCAAGATCCGCTACAGCAGTTATGTTAGTTTCTGGAGGCTATCCTGAAGCATATGAAAAAGGAAAAGATATTAGAGGTATAGATGCAGTAAAAGATTCCATTGTTTTTCATGCTGGAACTGCTTTTGGAGATAATGGTGAGGTTTTAACAAATGGAGGCAGAGTGTTAGCGATAACTTCTTTCGGGAACAATTTTAAAGAGGCTCTTAATCAATCTTATGAGAGTATAGAAAAAATATCTTTTGAGAAGATGAATTACCGTAAAG
>CAJXUO010000305.1 GCA_913061425.1 uncultured Lutibacter sp. | reverse complement strand
TTCCTGAAGGATGTGATTGAATAATTGGTTTTAATTCTGGTGAATGCTCAATAATATTTCCGTAAAAATAATCCAATTGAATAGCTGAATTTTCTTGAGCGTTTACAAGAATAAGTGAGAATAAAAAGAGTATGGAAAGTGTTTTTTTCATGATTTAAATTCGAATTCCAATACCAAATTCAACAGTTTCTGCATTTGCAGCATGTGCTTTTAGACTCACAGCAGCATACCATTTATCTCCAAAATATCTTTTTAATCCAAGTCTTTCATAATATCTTGCTTCATAGGGAAAAGGATAGTGAACGTAATAACCAACTTGAGTAATTAGAGAAATTTTATTGAAAAATAATTCATGACCTACAAACAAACTTACTCTACTTATATCATTTTTATTTGCCGATGTGTCATTAGGAAAATTCACTTGCCAATACTCAATATAATTTTTTAAAAATGGTGAAATGAAAATATCAGTTCCAAACTGTAGTGCAGACTTTCGACTAATTCTTTTGTCAGCATAGGCAGAGAAAACATAAAATGGATGCAAACCACTTCCTATAATTTCTGATTCATTAACGCCTCCACGAAATGCGAAATTATATTTGATAGGTTCTTTGTATGATTCTTTTACGGAATGTGTATATAAAGTCGGCTCATTTTCATTCGATAAATTATAATTTAAACCAACCGTTGCTCCCCAAGTATTTATTCCAGTATTTGGAGACTTTACATTAGAATTTGAAGCGTGAATAAAAGTGATTCCAGCATTCAAACCAATGTTTTTAATGATGTTCTCTCTTTGATAATATAATCTAAGATATGTGCTTGAATTTATTTTAGTACCGAAAGCGATATTCTTATTATTAGTCACTTTGTCATAAGGATTGGTGTTGTATGCAAGCCCAATTCCAGCACGAAGTATGAGTTGATTTTTCTTTTCTCTATTAAGTAGGTAAAAGTTGTAATGACCATAAATAGAATAGAGTTTGCCTATAATTTCATTTTTATAATCTTGATAAGCAAACGAAACTCCAAAATCTGGATAGTTATAATGTTGTTCCCATGCTTCTTTTCCATAATTCTTCTGATTCCAACTCAAAATGAACCCTTCTGGATGACCAGTAATTAAATGAGCAACTGTAGGTTGATGTTTTAATATGTTTCCGTAATAATATTCTGCTTGAAAATAATTTTGCCTTTCTGGAAGGGCGTTTTCTTTTTCTTGAGAAAAAGAAATAGTACTAAAAAGTAAAAAAAGAATAAGGGTTGCTTTTTTCATAGATGTAAAAGTAACGATTAATTTTTACACTCCTAAGTTGTAGTAAAGATAATGATAAACAAGGATTTACGTCAACATTGCCAGTAATAACACAAGGGCGTTTTGATATAAAATGGAATGCAATACCAAGTTTTTCTTAAAATAAAGCAGTTACATTAATTCAATTTAAAACTTAAGTCCTCTTTTTTTAAGGTGCTCAAGAATTCATTACTAATAGCCACTTTTTTAGTTCTACTTGGTAAATTTATTTTTATTTTCTCTTCGTTTTCAGTTACTGTAAAGTGAATACTTTTATCACCTTTATGAGTGTCTAAAATGGTAGTAATCAAATCTAATTTTGCTGCGTTTATTTCATTTAAATCTAATTCAATAGTGACTTTTTTAGACATTTTATCTAAAATATCTTGTAACATTTGAATCTCATTAAATTGTAATCTCACATCATCATTATAATAATTTTTTCTACCAGAAATTTTTAAATGCAAAAATGAATTTGGCACTAAAAAGTGTTTGAACTTCAGATATTCTTCTCCAAAAATTCTAAATTCATGAGCCGTAGTATAGTCTTCAATAAAAAATGAAGCCCAACCTTTACCATTTTTAGAAACTCTATGTTCTACACTAGAAACAATTCCGCCAACAGAAACATCTTTATTTAGTAGTGCTTTTGGATCTTCAAAATCAATTAAAACGGCATTACAAAAGTTTTCTATTTCGTTTTTAAAATCGTCTAAAGGATGACCAGAAATATAAATTCCAACGACTTCTTTTTCACGAGACAGTTTTTCCATCATCCCCCATTTTTCACAATCAGGAATTGAAGGTTCGTCAAATTGAACTTCAGATGCTTCTCCAAATAATGAGACTTGTGATGAGTTTTTATTTTCTTGGTATTTAGAACCGAATTTCATCGCTTTTTCTAAAAAAGTATGCTCTTTTTCATCCAAAGCAAAATATTGAGATCTATGTGTATCAGTAAAACTATCAAAACCTCCTGCAAAAACTAAACCTTCAAAGGTTCTCTTATTTGCAGCTCTTAAATCCACGCGTTTTGCAACATCAAAAATAGATTTAAAATGTCCGTTTTCTTTTCTTTCATTAATAATAGATGTTACTGCACCTTGTCCAACACCTTTGATAGCGCCCATTCCAAATCGAATAGCACCATCTTTATTTACGGCAAACTTGTAATAAGATTCATTAACATCTGGTCCTAAAACTTTAATGTGTGCACGTTTACATTCTTCCATGAAAAATGTAACTTGCTTAATATCTCGCATATTGTTAGAGAGTACAGCTGCCATGTATTCTGCTGGATAGTGTGCTTTTAAATAAGCAGTTTGATAGGCTATATA
>CAJXUO010000304.1 GCA_913061425.1 uncultured Lutibacter sp. | reverse complement strand
AAGATGAGTCAAAAAATTAGAATAAAATTAAAGTCTTACGATTACAATTTAGTAGATAAATCTGCTGAGAAGATCGTAAAAACCGTAAAGAATACTGGAGCTGTTGTAAACGGACCAATTCCTTTACCAACTCATAAAAAGATTTTTACTGTATTACGTTCACCACACGTAAACAAAAAATCTAGAGAGCAATTTCAGTTAAGTTCTTATAAGAGATTATTAGATATTTATAGTTCTTCATCGAAGACTATTGATGCGCTAATGAAATTAGAACTTCCTAGTGGAGTTGAAGTTGAGATTAAAGTTTAATAACTTTAAAACCAAAAGAAATTTTGGTTACATGTCCTGAGCGATTGACGAAGGAAAAGCGGAAAAATACTACAGGGTTGAAGTATTTTTGACCCTGTTTTTTTGAAATAAAAGTAAATAAGTAATTAATAATTAAATTAAATTTAAAATGTCTGGGTTAATAGGAAGAAAAATCGGAATGACCAGCTTATTTGATGAAAATGGAAAGAATATTCCATGTACAGTCATCGAAGCAGGTCCATGCGTTGTTACCCAAGTCAGAACCGAAGGGGTTGACGGATACAATGCGTTACAACTTGGTTTCGATGACAAGAAGGCAAAGAGCTCTAATAAAGCTTTAGATGGTCACTTTAAAAAAGCTGGTACCACTGCCAAGAAAAAAGTCATTGAATTTCAAGGGTTTAAAGAAGAGTATAAATTAGGTGATTCAATTACTGTTGATCATTTTGCTGAAGGAGAGTTTGTAGATGTTTCTGCAACTTCTAAAGGTAAAGGTTTTCAAGGAGTTGTTAAAAGACACGGTTTTGCGGGTGTAGGTCAAGCTACTCACGGTCAACACAACCGTTTAAGAGCGCCTGGTTCAATTGGAGCAGCATCATATCCTGCAAGAGTATTCAAAGGAATGCGTATGGCAGGTCGTATGGGTGGTGATAAAGTCAAAGTTCAAAATTTAAGAGTTTTAAAAGTAGTTGCTGATAAGAATCTACTTGTTGTTAAAGGATGTGTTCCTGGTCACAAAAACGCTTATGTAATCATTCAGAAATAATGAAAGTATCAGTTTTAGACATTAATGGAAAAGATACAGGAAGGAAAGTTGAACTTTCTGAGTCTGTATTCGCAGTTGAACAAAATGATCATGCTGTTTATTTAGATGTGAAGCAACACTTGGCTAATAAAAGGCAAGGTACTCACAAGGCTAAAGAGAGAGCAGAGATTTCAGGTTCTACAAGAAAAATTAAGAAGCAAAAAGGTACTGGAACTGCTCGTGCGGGTAGTATTAAATCTGGTGTTTTTAGAGGTGGTGGAAGAATGTTTGGTCCTAGACCAAGAAATTACCACTTTAAATTAAACAAAAGTTTAAAGAAATTAGCTCGTAAATCAGCTTTAAGTACGCAGGCAAAGGATCAGAATATTTTGGTTGTTGAGGACTTCAATTTTGAGGCTCCAAACACTAAAAAATTCATCTCAGTTTTACAAGGTTTAGGTCTTGAAAACAAAAAGTCTCTATTTGTGTTGGGGG
Organism: uncultured Lutibacter sp.; assembly: GCA_913061425.1. Lineage (GTDB taxonomy): Bacteria > Bacteroidota > Bacteroidia > Flavobacteriales > Flavobacteriaceae > Urechidicola. The sequence continues at coordinate 1,090 of CAJXUO010000304.1, read as the reverse complement.
AGTTAAATAATAATGTATATTTGTCATCACGAAATTTAAAACGTGCAAAAACCATAACTAATTCAGGTTTAAGTACTTACGAAATTTTAAACGCAAACAAAATTATTCTTTTAGAGAGTTCTTTAGAGGGAATTAATCAAATTTAAGCAAATAGGTATCAGATGAGTATTTTAATTAAACCTATTATAACGGAAAAAATGACAAATGATAGCGAACTATTTAATCGTTATGGGTTTGTCGTGAATAAGAAAGCTAACAAAGTTGAAATCAAAAATGCTGTAGAGAAAACTTATGGTGTTTCAGTTGAAGCTGTTAGAACTATGAATTATCCTGTAAAGAGAGTAACTAAATTCACAAAGAGTGGAGTTATATCAGGAATGAAAGGAGCTTATAAAAAAGCGATAGTTCAGTTAGCAGATGGAAATAACATTGATTTTTATAACAATATCTAATTTAAGAAATGTCAGTTAGAAAATTAAAACCAGTAACACCAGGTCAGCGTTTTAGAGTAGTAAATGGGTTCGACACCATAACTACTGATAAGCCGGAGAAAAGTTTACTTGCTTCGAAAAAAAGATCTGGAGGTCGAAATAATAGCGGAAAAATGACAATGCGTCACATTGGTGGTGGTCATAAGAAGCAATACCGTATTATCGATTTTAAAAGAGATAAGAGTGGTATTCCAGCAACAGTAAAAACAATTGAGTATGATCCAAACCGTACTGCATTTATAGCTTTATTGGCTTATGTAGATGGTGAAAAGAGATATATAATTGCTCAAAACGGATTACAAGTTGGGCAAAAAATAGTTTCAGGAGAAAAAGTTGCTCCAGAAATTGGAAATGCAATGCCTCTTGGTAATATGCCATTAGGAACTACAATTTCTTGTATTGAGTTAAGACCAGGTCAAGGAGCTGTTATGGCTCGTAGTGCAGGTTCTTTCGCTCAGTTAATGGCAAAAGATGGTAAGTATGCAACAGTAAAATTACCGTCAGGTGAAACTAGGTTGATACTTTTAACATGTATTGCAACTATTGGAGTTGTATCTAATTCTGATCATCAATTGTTAGTATCTGGTAAAGCAGGTAGA
>CAJXUO010000303.1 GCA_913061425.1 uncultured Lutibacter sp. | reverse complement strand
CCTCTCTATTCGTCGGCAGCGTCAGATGTGTATAAGAGACAGTCTTAAAATTCTGTAAACCTCTTAAATGTTTTCGAGTTAAGTTTTTATCTTCATCTTTATAAATTTTATTTGGTTCTATAAAAATTGAATTTAATAATAATTTCGAGTTGAATTTTAACTCATCGTGTGCGTAAAAATTTACACCGTTATATTGATCAGTTTTAGTATAAGGTTCATCTTTTCTATTAAAGGTGTAATCTGTAAAAACATCTATTTTATTTATTTTTTGGACTTTATATGGTGCTGTGTAAATACTATCATTCTGTTCAATAAAGCGATCACTTATATTTAATTTTATGTCAGATTTGTAAGAACTTGAAGAAGAATCTGCTTTAAAACCAATAGCGCTCTTTGTGAAATGGTAAATCCCTGAGTTTCTATACAATTTAGTGATTCTGTCGGCTTCATCTTCAAAAAAGGAATATTTAAATTGGCTTCCTGTTTTTATAAATGATTTTTCTTTGTGCAATTTGAATATGGAATCTAGGACAGGAGATTTAATTTCTCTAGAAACACTGTCTAAGTTAAAAGCTTCACCAGTTTTTATGATATATTCAACAGTAACAAGTTTGTTGTTTTTAAAATGAGTTTTATAATCAACTTTTGCTCTAAAATAGCCTTGATTAATAAAGTGTTGTTTTAAATTATCTCTAGTTAATTTTGTTTTAGTTGTATCCAAAACAACTGGAACTTCACCATTTTTAAATAACCATTGATTGAAATTGTATTTAAATTTTCTAAAACCTCTAGTTTGCTTTTCTGAAAAAACAGTTGAAAATTTTCTTTCCTTACTTGGAAATGAATCTTTCCATTTGGTATATGAGGTTTCGTATTTTTTATTACCAAGATTATAAAAATGAAGAGCAACAGGGACGCCAAGAGATAATCTATTTGGTCGCTGTATGACATAGTCGTTTACCTCATCTTCAACATTTTTCTTGTCGTTAACAATTACTGTATTTTTTTTTAATAAGTGCTCGTTTTCTGCTACATATTTTGCTGTATTACATGCTGAAAAAAACAGCAATGTAAACCCAAGAAACACGAATAATATTATATAATTGCTTTTCAACAAATAAGAGTTTAAATTTGCTCAAAAATAACACTTTCTTATGTTATCCAAAAGTCAACTGAAATTAATAACGAGTTTACGACAAAAAAAGTACAGAACTAAAGAGAAACTCTTTATTGCTGAAGGGATTAAAGTGGTAAATGAATTTTTAAATTCTGAAATGAAGCCTCACAAAATTTTTTGTACTACAGATTTTTCGCATTCTCTTTCAGAAGACACTTTTCAATTAATTTCTAATGAAGAGTTAAAAAAGATAAGTCTTTTAAAAACTCCAAACCAAGTTTTAGGGTTGTTTGAAATTCCAGAGGAAAAAGTAATTGTTAAAGCAGGATTAACCTTAGTTCTAGATTCAATAAGTGATCCAGGAAATTTGGGAACAATTATTAGACTATCTGATTGGTTTGGAATTCGCCAAATTATTTGTTCAGAAACTACTGTTGATTGTTATAATCCTAAAGTAGTTATGTCTACAATGGGTTCTTTGAAAAGAGTGAATGTGAGGTATACTGATTTAGAAGAATATATCAAATCCACAAAATTACCAGTTTATGCTGCTATGATGAACGGAGAAAATGTATATGAAACGAAATTGATAAATGAAGCGATTTTGGTTATGGGTAATGAAGCAAATGGTATAAGTAAAGAGATGCTAGATTTGATCACTAATCAGATAGCTATTCCTAGATTTGGTGATGTACAAGAAACTGAAAGTTTGAATGTTGCATCTGCAACAGCAATATTGTTAAGCGAATTTAAAAGGGCTTAATGGAATGCGAAATTTAGAAAAACACCTCTTGTCCCAAAATAATCTATAGGTCCTGTCCACTGACTGTTAGGGTCTTCGTCTGGAACTAATTCATTGTTTAAAGCAAATGTTCCTCTAATAGAAGGTGAAAATATAAAATATGGAAGGTATAAATCTACTCCAAAACCAATTTCGTAAGTGAAATTAGATGATTTCATTCGAAATTCACCACCAGAATTATCTTCAGGATTTTTTTCATTACTAGAGAAATTATAATCATATGATAAGCCGCCAATAATATATGGCCTCATATTTCCTAATCTGTCTGTATGTAACTTCAATAAAAGAGGGAAATGTAAGTATGTTGCGCCAACCTCCCTAATACTATCGCGTTCTCCTCCAGGAATATTTGTAAAAGCGAGTGTTTTAGTATTACTAGAAAGTCCTGGTTCAATACGTAAAGAAATGTTTTTATGGATATTCCATCCGCCAATTAATCCAATATTAAAACCAACTCCAGCATCAACATCAATAAAAGTATTTGTTTGAGTGTAATTAATCTTGAAATCTTTTTTATTTAACCCAAGGTAATAACCCCAATAAATATGTTTAGCATCTTCATCAAGATGATGTTCAATTACTTCTTTTTGAGCATTTGCATTAAAAACACTCAATATTAGGACTAAGATTAGAGGAAATATAGCTTTTTTCATAGTTATTTTGTAGCCTTATAGATAGTAGCTACACCAAAGGTTTGTGGTTTATTTTCTACATCTATAAAC
>CAJXUO010000302.1 GCA_913061425.1 uncultured Lutibacter sp. | reverse complement strand
GAACTACAACTCCATCACGAATAATACGTATTAATGAGTTCCTCATAATCTTACCACTCATTACCATACAACCTGCAATGTTTCCAATTTTAGAAATTTTATAAACCTCTCTAATTTCAACATTACCATTTACTTGTTCTTTCATCTCTGGAGATAACATACCTTCCATTGCATCACGCAAGTCGTTGATAGCATCATAAATAATAGAATATGTTCTAATATCAATTTCTTCTTTATCAGCAATCATTCTAGCATTTCCAGCAGGACGAACATTAAATCCGACAATAATAGCTTCTGAAGCTGAGGCTAACAATACATCAGACTCTGTAATTGCTCCAACTCCTTTATGAATAATCTTTAATTCAATTTCATCAGTAGATAATTTTTGGAATGAATCGGTCAGTGCTTCAACAGATCCATCAACATCACCTTTTAAGATAATATTCAATTCTTTGAAGTCACCAAGCGCTATACGTCTTCCAATTTCATCAAGCGTAATATGTTTCTGAGTTCTTACAGATTGTTCGCGTTGTAATTGAGATCGTTTTGTCGCAATTTGTTTCGCTTCACGTTCGTCTTCAAACACATGGAATCTATCTCCTGCTTGAGGAGCACCGTCTAATCCTAAAATTGAAACTGGTGTTGAAGGTCCTGCGACTTTCAATTCATTTCCACGCTCATTAAACATCGCTTTAATCTTTCCACTATTTTTTCCAGCCAATACATAATCTCCAACTTTCAACGTTCCTTCTTGAACCAAAATTGTTGATACATATCCTCGACCCTTATCTAAATAAGCTTCCACAACTGTACCTAAAGCACGTTTTTCTGGATTAGCTTTTAGGTCTAACATTTCCGCCTCCAATAATATTTTCTCAAGTAACTCATCAATTCCTTGACCTGTTTTTGCAGAAATATCATGTGACTGTATTTTTCCACCCCAATCTTCAACTAACAGATCCATTGCCGCTAATTGTTCTTTAATTTTATCCGGATTTGCACCTTGCACATCCATTTTATTTATTGCAAATACAATAGGAACTGCTGCTGCTTGTGCATGGCTAATAGCTTCTTTTGTCTGAGGCATTAAACCGTCATCCGCTGCTACTACGATAATTACTAAATCGGTAACCTGAGCACCACGTGCACGCATTGCTGTAAAGGCCTCGTGACCTGGAGTATCTAAAAATGCAATCTTTTGACCACTTTCTAATTCAACTCCATATGCTCCAATATGTTGAGTAATCCCTCCTGATTCACCAGCGATTACATTTGCTTTTCTTATATAATCTAATAATGACGTTTTACCATGATCAACATGTCCCATTACAGTAATAATCGGCGCTCTTGTAATTAAATCTTCAGCAGCATCTTCTTCTTCAATAATAGCATCTTCAACTTCTGCGCCTACAAATTCAACTTTATGACCAAACTCTTCTGCGACAATAGTCAATGTTTCTGCATCTAAACGCTGATTCATAGTTACCATCATCCCTAAAGACATACAGGCTCCAATAATTTTAGTTACTGGAATATCCATCATAGTTGCAACTTCACTAACTGTAACAAATTCTGTTACTTTTAGCATTTTATTTTCTGCTGCTGCAATTTCTTGCTCTAATTCTGTTTGCTCTCTATGAGAATCTCTTTTATCTCTTCTATATTTTGCTCCTTTAGACTTTTTACCTTTTCCTTGTAATTTTTCTAAAGTTTCTCTTACTTGCTTTTGAACATCCGCTTCTGTAGGCTCTTCTTTCACTACATTTCTACGAACTCCTACTTGAGGCTTCCCTTTAAATCCTGGCTTGCTTCCAAATCTATTATTTCCTTGACCTGGAGTTGGTTTAAATGCTGGTTTAATCCTCTTTCTTTTCTTCTTGTCAGCAGGATTAGTACTTCCAACAACCCTCTTAACTACTTCTACCTTCTTCTTTTTTGGTTTTTCGAATTGCTTTAAATCAATTTTACCAGTAAGTTTAGGTCCGTCTAATTTTTTATATTTTGTTTCAATAGTTTTTGGCTCATTAGAAACAACTTCTTCTATAGATTCTTTTGCTTCTATCTTTGCTTCTACTTTTGGAATAGATTTAACCTTTTCAACTTTAGGAATAGATTCTTCAATAACTGCTTTTTCTTCTTTAACCTCGCCCTCTTTGACTTTTACTTCAATAGGTTTTTCTTCTTTAACCTCAACCTTTTCAACTTTAGGAATAGATTCTTCAATAACTGCTTTCTCTTCTTTAACCTCGCCCTCTTTGACTTCAATAGGTTTCTTAGGAGCTACTACTTTAACTGTTTTTTTAGGTTCAATATCAATTTTACCTACAGTTTTCACTTCTAATTTTTCTGCTTTTGCTTTTAAAACTTCTCTCTTAGCTTCTTCTTCAAGTCTCTCTTTCTCAAGCTTTTCAGTACGAGCTAAAGCAATTGCCTCTTTTTCTTTTCTCTTCTCTTCACCAACCTCTTTAGATTCTGCTTTCTTACTTCTATCAGTTTGAAAACCATCAAGTAACACTTCATATTCTTCACCAGATATTTTGGTTGTTGGACGCGCTTCAACCTCAAACCCCTTACTAGAAAGGTGTTCAATAGCTCTATCTAAAGAAATGTTTAATTCTCTTAGAACCTTATTAAGTCGCATTGTTTTATTT
>CAJXUO010000301.1 GCA_913061425.1 uncultured Lutibacter sp. | reverse complement strand
CGAGATGTAGAGAGGTCTCGTGGGCTCGGAGATGTGTATAAGAGACAGATTGGGAACAAACCCATCTGAAGATATTGAGGTTTATAGCGAGGTTGATGACACATTTGGAACCTTTGTTTATAAAACTAAATCAGAAAAATATATAGTAATAGGCTCATACAGTACACTTTCAACCGAATATCAATTTTTAAAGGCTGATGATCCTTCAGGAGGATTTAAAATTTTTCAAAAGCGAGAAAAATATTTAGAATATAGCATTGCACACTATAAGGATGAATTTTATATTCTGACAAATTTAAACAAGTCAACCAATTTTAAATTAATGAAAACTAGTGAAGTCCTGACTTCAAAAGAAAATTGGATTGATGTAATTTCACATAGAATAGATGTGTTACTAGAAGATATTTCAATTTTTAAAGAACATCTTGTTTTAGAAGAGCGTTCAAACGGTTTAAATAAAATTAGAGTTATTAGATGGGATAAAACGCAAGATTATTATTTGCCATTTAATGAAGAAACATATTCAGTAGGTGTTTATGCTAATCCTGAATTTGATACAAATACGATCAGATATGGATATAATTCTATGACAACTCCAAGTTCAGTTATAGATTTTAATATGGATACTTTTGAGAAGGAAATTAAAAAAGAGCAAGAAGTACTTGGTGGGAAATTTGATAAGAATAATTATAAAAGTGAAAGAATTTGGGCTAAAGCTAGAGATGGAGAAAAAGTAGCAATTTCTTTAGTCTATAATAAAAGAACACAAATATCAAAAGAAACACCATTATTGTTATACGCTTACGGCTCTTATGGTCATATAATTAGCGATGGCTTTAGCACAACAAGATTAAGTCTTCTTGATAGAGGGTTTGTCTTTGCAATTGCACACATTAGAGGAGGCGAGTACCTTGGTAGAAATTGGTATGATGATGGTAAATTGTTTAAAAAGATGAATACTTTTCATGATTTTATTGATTGCGGAAAACATTTAATAGCAAACAGTTATACCTCTGAAAAGCATTTATACGCTATGGGAGGTTCTGCTGGCGGATTGCTAATGGGAGTTGTGATGAATTTAAATCCAGAACTTTTTAATGGAGTTGTGGCTGCGGTACCATTTGTAGATGTTGTTACGACAATGTTAGATGATACAATTCCTCTTACTACAGGAGAATATGATGAATGGGGAAATCCAAATCAAAAAGAGTATTATCAATACATGAAGTCATATTCACCTTATGATAATGTTGAAAATAAAAAGTACCCTAAATTATTGATAACAACAGGCTTGCATGATTCTCAAGTTCAGTATTTTGAACCTGCAAAATGGGTTTCGAAATTAAGAGATCAATCGAAATGTACGAATTTAGTATTATTACATACCGATATGAGTGTAGGTCATGGAGGTGCTTCGGGAAGATTTGACAGTTTAAAAGACGTTGCACGCGACTACGCGTTCATATTAGACTTGGAGACGTTATAGCAATTTAATTTTTTTTTGTAGATTTGCACCTTGTCAACTGATTACAATTCATGAAACGAAACTTAAGTATTCACAAGAGTATATTAGAACTTATTGGAGAAACTCCAATGATAAGATTAAATAAAATCACCGAGAATTTAGAAGGTGAGTTTTTAGCAAAATTTGAAGGCTGCAATCCTGGACATTCTACTAAAGACCGAATAGCATTATATATTATTAATCAAGCTGAAAAGCAAGGTTTATTAAAACCTGGTGATACAATTATTGAAACTACTTCTGGTAATACAGGTTTTAGTCTAGCGATGGTCAGTATTACTAAGGGTTATCAATGTATTTTAGCGGTTAGTTCAAAGTCTTCAAAAGATAAAATAGATATGTTGAAAGCGCTGGGAGCCAAAATTTATGTTTGTCCTGCCCATGTTAGTGCTGATGATCCAAGATCATATTATCAAGTAGCGAAGAGGTTACATACAGAAACTGCAAATTCGATTTATATAAATCAATATTTTAATCAATTAAATATTGATGCACATTACCTAACTACAGGGCCAGAAATTTGGAAGCAAACTAAAGGGGAAATCACACATTTAATTGCTGCTAGTGGAACTGGAGGCACAATTTCAGGTACAGCAAAATATTTAAAAGAGCAAAATCCAAATATTAAAATTTTAGGAGTTGATGCATTTGGGTCTATTTTGAAAAAATTTCATGAAACAAAAGAGTTTGATGCAAATGAGATTTACCCTTACCGAATAGAAGGTTTAGGAAAAAACTTAATTCCTACTGCTACAGATTTTGATATTATTGATAAATTTGAGAAAGTAACTGATGAAGAAAGTGCTCATACTGCAAGAGAAATAGCATTGACAGAAGGTATTTTTGCTGGTTATACAAGTGGTGCAGTGATGCAAGCAACTAAGCAATATGCTGAAGCTGGAGAATTTGATAAAAACAGTAAAGTTGTAGTTATTTTTCCAGATCACGGTTCACGATACATGAGTAAAGTTTATAGTGATGATTGGATGAGAGAACAAGGGTTTTTTGATAGTCAAAAACAAGAAACGTATGCAATTGAATTCATAAAATAAAATATATAAATATTTAATAAAAATATTTTCTTATATATATTATATAGAAATCTATATAACCTGTCTCTTATACACATCTGACGCTGCC
>CAJXUO010000300.1 GCA_913061425.1 uncultured Lutibacter sp. | reverse complement strand
ACCTCTCTATTCGTCGGCAGCGTCAGATGTGTATAAGAGACAGCCATTAATCATATTAGTATTTTTAATTGGTATTAATATTATGATGAACTTTTTAATATTTATACGTCAATTATTGATGAGTTAATTAAGTTATAAGGGAAAGCGTGCAAAGCACATTAAGAAACTACCAGTATCTTGTTCTGATTATCATTATATGGGGGTCATCCTTCGCGATGATGCATGAATGTCTTGTTGGTGGACATTTCTCACCGGAACAAACCGTTGGATATAGATTGGCTATTGGATCAATTGTATTGTTAATGGCGTGTATATTCTGCAAGAAAAGCTTTCCAAAAACATTAACGCCATGGATGCATTTTTTTATATATGCAATTATTGGAAACATTGTCCCCTTCCTACTCATTTCTAGGGGTCAGATGCATATTACATCAGGCATGACAGGCCTTCTCATGGCTTTTGTTCCATTAGTCACTATGGTATTGGCACATATCTTCCTTCCAAATAATGCATTAAATCGCTTTAAGATCATAGGTTTTGTCCTTGGAATTTCTGGGGTGCTATTTATATTAGCGCCATCTATTAATGATGGAGGGAACACTTTATTTGGAATTCTTTTGATATTGGGTGCAGCCGCTTCTTATGCTAGCCATGGCGTAGTCGTCGAAAAGCTTCCGAAGTATGACCCTATAGTTGCAGCAACATGCTCATCTATTCTTGCCTGTTTGTTAGCATTTTTGATATGGCCCGATATGGTTCATATCAATCTTGATGGAGTTCCACTTAAAACGTCTTTAAATATGTTAGCACTTGGCATACTGCCAACAGGTCTAGGTGCATTAATATTCTTCAATCTCATCAATAATGCTGGAGCAACTTTTCTTTCAAATATGAATTACGTCATTCCCGTTTACGCATTTACTCTAGGCGCAATAATGCTTGGTGAGCCAGTTTTATGGCAAAATATATCAGCTCTTGTGTTAATTGTTTTCGGTATATTTGTTTCTAGAAGAAAAGTTAAGGGTTAAGGGTAAAGATTATATTATGACAGATAAAATAGACGTAATTATTATTGGTGCGGGCATAGCTGGAATTACAACAGCTTATTACTTGCAAAAAAACTTTCCAGATATCAAGTATAAAATAATTGATTCAAGAAGCGCTGTAGGTGGCACTTGGGACCAAATGAGGTTTCCTGGTGTTCGGGCAGATAATGATATGTATACCTATGGATTTAGTTTTAATCCTTGGCAAGGTCCAATAATAGGAAAAGGTCAGGATATTAAAAATTATATAAACGATACCGCAGAAAAATTTAATATTAAAAAGAATATATTATTCGATACAAAAGTCATTTCATCATCTTGGAAGATAAATCAATGGACAACAAAAACTAACCATAAAAATTTTACTAGCCAATACGTTATTTTTTGTACTGGATCACGTGACCGTGATAAACCGCACCTACCAAAGTTTAAAGATGAAAATAAATACCAAGGAAAAATCGTCCATACACAAAATTGGGGTGATACAGACTACAAAGATAAAAATGTAACTATTATTGGTAGTGGATGCACTGCGATTACGATGGCACCATCAATAATAAAAGAAGCCAAAGCAGTAACATTAGTTCAGCGGAGTCCTGCATGGATTATAAATATTGATAGTCATGAAAAATCATCACGAAGGTACAAAACATTTGAGGTCTTGAAGGATTATATATCTAGTAGATTTTTTAAAAAGTCACTTAGAAAAAGGATAATAGCTGCAGATCCTTATTATAATGAGGCAACTACTCCCTCATATGATTATTGGGACCAGCGCCCTGCTTCTAGTTTAGATCAAGATTATTTTAGGGCTGTAGAGTCAAGCAATGTAACAATAGAGCGCGTAGGAGTTAGTAATTGGGAAACAAGAGGAATTAAGTTACAAAATGGTAAAGTTATCAATAGTGATGTAACAGTAATGGCGACAGGCGGTAACGCACAATTATTAGGTGGTATTGATATTTTTGTTAACGATAAAAAAATAAATATCAATGATACTAGCTGGTACAGAGGGATGATGTTTAGTGGATTACCAAATCTTTTTGCTCATGCAGGATACATAAATTTTAGTTGGACGGCTAGATGCGAAATAGTCAATGAACGTATTTGTAAAACAATCAAGTATATGAAGACAAACGAATTAAGTTCGTGTACTGCTAAGTATTTGGGAGAAAAGTCTAAGCCATCAATACAGGCTAATTACGTATTAAGAGCGATGGATAAGTTTCCGAACAGGACATATAAGTTTTATCAAAATTATTTCGTTGAATATTTAATCTTTAAATGGAGTAAGATTAATGACGGAGCGTTAGATTTCAAGCGATAACCTTTTTAGTACAATTTAAACTAGGGTACAAGTTATTTTAAAGTGATTTAATTAAAGCCTTCAATCCCTAATCTTTTCATCACTATTTCTGCATTTTTTTTGCTCTCAGTAGCACCCTTCTCATCACCAATCTTAGTATAAAGTTCAGCTTGAGCTATCAATGTTTTAGCTAAATAATATTCACCACCATTGTCAATACAAAACTTCTCAAGCTTATTAAGTGTATCTACTGCCTTAGTTTCATTTTTATCTAAATAGTAATACCTAGATAGCTCGATACTGCTATCTGCATACTCACCTAACATGCCTGTCTTTT
>CAJXUO010000299.1 GCA_913061425.1 uncultured Lutibacter sp. | reverse complement strand
CAGCGTCAGATGTGTATAAGAGACAGAGTTAATTCCATAAAAATACTCCAAAAGTTTTAAAGTATAAAATTAAACTATCCTTACATTTGCAAAATAATATACAACTAGTGAATAACGAAACAAGCCAATTAGTAAAAGAAGGAAAAATGCTTCCATTGATGGAAGAATTTTATACGATACAAGGAGAAGGGTCACATACAGGTACTGCTGCCTATTTTATCCGAATTGGAGGATGTGATGTTGGTTGTCATTGGTGTGATGTAAAGGAAAGTTGGGACGCGAATCTACATCCTCCAACACATGGAGATCTAATTGTACAAAACGCTAAAAAATATGCCAATACAGTTGTAATTACTGGAGGTGAACCTTTAATGTGGAGTATGGATTACTTGACTCAAAAATTGCAAGATGAAGGTATGAAGACTCATATTGAAACATCTGGTGCTTATAAATTATCAGGAACTTGGGATTGGATTTGTTTATCTCCAAAAAAAAACAAACTCCCTCTTAAAGAAGTGCTTGATAATGCACATGAATTGAAAACTATTATTTTTAATAAAGATGATTTTAAGTTTGCTGAAGAACAAGCTTCAAAAGTGAACGGAAATTGTCAATTATTTTTACAACCTGAATGGAGTAATCGTGAGAAAATGACACCTTTAATTGTAGAGTATGTGATGAAAAATCCGAAATGGAAAATATCGTTACAAACACATAAATACTTGAATATTCCTTAAGGTTTCAAAAGAAAGAAACCTTTACATACGTATTGAAATCAAACTCATAATTCTACCAAATTGTTCTTCTAAGCCCATATCAGAGTTGTCAATTTCAATAGCATCATCAGCTTTAACTAGTGGTGAATCTAATCGAGTAGAATCTATGTAGTCTCTAGATTCTACATTCTTGAGAACACGCTCATATGTTACGCCTTCATCGCCTCTATCCAATAATTCTTTATAACGTCTTTTTGCTCTTTTATCGGCAGATGCTGTCATAAATAATTTCACCTTAGCATTAGGAAAAACAACAGTTCCAATATCTCTACCATCCATCACAACACCTTTTTCAATTCCCATTTCTTGCTGTTGTTCAACTAATTTTTTTCGAACTTCTGAAATAGTAGATACTTGACTTACAAATTGAGATACTTCTAATTTTCGTATTTCATCCTCTACATTTATCCCGTTTAAATACATTTCACCAAAACCTTTAGTTTCGTTAAATACAAAATGTAATTTTACATTATTTAAATCAGAAATTAAATCTAATGCTTCAAAATAAGTATCAGTAATATATCCTTTTCTCATTGCATATAAAGTAACGGCTCTATACATAGCGCCAGTATCTACATATATGTAGTGTAATTTTTTAGCAAGTTGTTTTGCAAGGGTGCTTTTTCCTGTTGAAGAATATCCGTCTATGGCAATAATAATTTTACTCAAAATAGGTTGTTTTAATAGCGTCTATCTAAATTTATCTGCAAACTGAATGTACTTATATTTTCTGCAGGATGATATTTCGTAAAAGCGTAATTTAACTTTATTCTATTCATTTTTAGCCCAAAACCAGCAGAAAATCCTGCAAAAGTTCTAATTCCTGCTAATTGCAATTCTTTAGCACGTCTAAAATTATATCCAAAACGTATATTAAATCCACCTTCGGGGAAAAATTCTGCGCCTATAACCATATGACGCATGGTGTTATCTAAAAAACTAATATCTTCCGGAATTACAGTTCCATTAATATCTGTCACAGAGTTGGAAGGATTTGGTTCTGAAACATTCCATTTTTGAAGATTATCAACTGTTAAATACCATCTTACAGGTACATTTTCTACTCTATATGATGCCCCAAATAAAATTTCAATTGGCACTTTTTCTTGGGTTCCATCAAATGTAGTAATTTGATACCCAACATTTCTTGCTGCCAAAGAAAATACATATGGTTGATTCTCATTCTCATATAAAATTCCGAAATCTGCTACAACTCCAAATGAAGAATAATCTTGAATTACTGAATTAACTAATTTCGCATTCGCACCAATACTAAAATTTGAAAAAGGTATTTGATACGCATAACCTAAAGATACTGACATATCATAAGCCTTAAATGTTCCTGTCTCATTACCTTCTTCATCTGCTTCTATAAATTCTCCAAAATTTGAATAGGTAATTCCACCATGTATTGTTCCGAAATTTCGATTGATCATGTGAGCGTAAGAAACTGACGCATAACTAACATCAGTCAAGAAGTTTAAATAATTAACGGCTAACTTATTATCAAGCTCAGCATTAATAGTAGATGGATTCCAAAGTGGTTGATTAATATCATCCAACAATGTAATTACTTTACCTCCAAGTGCTGCTTGTCTTGCTGATGTTGGTACATTCAGAAAATTATACACACTTATTCCTCCTACTTGTGAAAAAGAAGTAAATGACACCAAAAATATTAATCGAATTACCAATTTCATAAAACAGTTGCAAACTTAAAACTTATTTTATTGTTAGCCTTAAAAATTTTGTACTAATACAGTAACGTAATAAGTTGCTAAATAGTGTTTATTCAAAACTAGTGATTTTATCAATTTTTGCTGTTTATATTTTGACATTCCGTAAGATCAATCTGCTAGTGAGTGAACTACTTTCAATTTATTTAATAATAAGACAAAAAAAATCCTTCACTATAAATAG
>CAJXUO010000298.1 GCA_913061425.1 uncultured Lutibacter sp. | reverse complement strand
CTCCTTTAGAGATGGCTATAAAAGGAGAAACAGCAATTGATGCAGAATTGATTAGAGTGTCAGATATAATGACAACATAGAAATAATTTTTAAAGAAATAAAATGTCAGAAACAAGAATTGGGATTAATGGATTTGGAAGAATAGGAAGAATTGCTTTAAGAACAGCAATGAAGAATCCAAAAGTAAAAATTGTAGGTGTAAATGATTTATTAGATGTAGAGCATTTAGCCTATTTATTGAAGTTTGATTCTGTACATGGAAAGTTTGATGGAACGATTGAAGTTGTAAATGGGAATTTGGTTGTAAATGGAAATGAAATTAGAGTTACTGCCGAAAGAAATCCAGCAGATTTAAAATGGGATGAAATTAGAGCAGATATAGTTCTAGATTGTACAGGTATATTTACAACTTTAGATAAAGCGCAAGCACATTTAGAAGCTGGAGCTAACAAAGTAGTGATCTCTGCACCTTCTGCTGATGCGCCAATGTTTGTTATGGGTGTTAATCATAATGAAGTTAAAGGAAGTGATACAATCGTGTCAAATGCATCTTGTACAACCAACTGTCTAGCGCCATTGGCTAAAGTAATTAATGATAAATTTGGAATTGTAGAAGGTTTAATGACGACTGTTCATGCAGCTACTGCAACTCAGTTTACAGTAGATGGGCCTTCAAGAAAGGATTTTAGATTAGGTCGTTCATCTTTAAATAATATTGTTCCAGCTTCTACTGGAGCGGCAAAAGCAGTAGGTAAAGTAATTCCTGAATTGAATGGAAAATTAACAGGAATGGCATTTAGAGTTCCTACAGTTGATGTTTCCGTAGTAGATTTAACATGTCGCTTGGAAAAAAGTGCTTCTTGGGATGAAATTAAAAAAGCATTAAAGGATGCTTCTGAAAATGAATTGAAAGGAATATTAGGTTATACTGAAGAAGGTGTAGTTTCTCAAGATTTCGTATCTGATCCAAAAACAAGTACTTTCGATGCGAATGCTTCAATGGCACTTAATGATAATTTTGTTAAATTGATTTCTTGGTATGATAATGAGTATGGATACTCTTCTAAATTAGTAGATTTAGCAGCACATATCAATTCATTATAAAATAAGTAAGATGATTTTAATTGCTGATGGCGGCTCAACTAAGTGTGACTGGATTTTACTAGATAATTCTGGTGAAATTGTTCTTAAAACAAGAACTTTAGGTTTGAATCCCGCAGTTTTTAAAGAGAACGTACTTTTAGAAAGAATTTTAGAAAATAAAGATTTAGAAAATTCTAAAAATAAAGTTAATCAACTGTTTTTTTATGGAGCAGGTTGTGGCACAGAAAGACCTAAGCTAATTCTTCAAGAAATTTTTAAAGCCTATTTTACTAATTCTACAGTTACTGTCAAGGAAGATACATATGCTGCGGTTTATGCGACTACAACTAGTCCCGGAATAGTTTGTATTCTTGGAACTGGTTCAAATAGTTCTTTTTTTGATGGAAAAACTGTTGAAAATGTAGTTCCATCCTTAGGTTATATTTTGATGGATGAAGCAAGCGGAAATTATTTTGGCAAGAAATTAATAAGAGATTATTTTTATAAAAAAATGCCAGAAGATTTACGAAATAAATTTTCTAAAGATTTTGACTTAGATCCAGACACCATAAAACTAAATGTCTATAAAAAAGAGAATCCTAATGCATACTTAGCCTCTTTTGCTGAATTCATATTTAGAAATGAGCGAAATGACTATTTTAATTATGTGATTCAAAAAGGAATCAAAGAGTTTTTTAAAAATAAGATAAGAGTATTTGAAAATCATAAAACGGTTCCTGTTCACTTTGTAGGTTCTATTGCTTATTTCTCTTCAGACATTATTCATAAAGTTGCTAAAAAGTACGGTGTGACTATTGGGAGTATTGTTAGAAGACCTATTGATGGATTAATAAAACACCATCAAAATAAATTATAATAAATCTAAGATCCTTTCTAATGCCATTCCTCTTGATCCTTTGATTAATAGTGTGGTGTCTTTAAACTTTTCTACACATACATCTTTTGAGAAACTATCAAAATCTTGATATTGTATCGCTCTTTTACAGTTTGAAGTGTGAAATAACGTTCCAATTAAGTAAATTGAATCAACGGTTGAATTTTCAATCAAATCAACTATAAATTGATGTTCTTTTTCTGCTGTTTCACCCAGTTCAAACATATCACCTAAAATTGCAATTTTAGAACTTGTACTTTTAAGTTGGTCAAAATTTTCAATTGCAACTTTCATGCTGCTTGGGTTTGCATTATACGCATCAAGAATAATTTTAACTTCATTTTTTTCAATCACTTGAGATCTATTGTTTGTTGAAGTGTAACTCTCTATGGCTGTTTTTATCGTAAACCTATCAATATCAAAATAGTTTCCAATAGTTATTGCTGCCGCAATGTTATTGAAATTATAGTTACCTATTAGTTGACTGTTAATTTCTATATTTTGGTAAGAAATTTTAACCATAGGATTTGCCTCAATAAACGCAATTGATTTTTCAAAAGGAATAGAAAAAATTCCATCAGACTGTTTTATTTGCAATTCATCATTTGGATTGACAAATACTTTTCCATTACTATTTTTTAAATGATTGTATAATTCCGATTTACCTTTTATAACACCATCTAAACTTCCAAAACCTTCAAGATGTGCTTTTCCAAAGTTTGT
>CAJXUO010000297.1 GCA_913061425.1 uncultured Lutibacter sp. | reverse complement strand
TGTGTATAAGAGACAGAGGTAGCTCGTCGGGCTCATAACCCGAAGGTCACAGGTTCGAGTCCTGTTCCCGCTACTAAGCGAGACTCAAGTACTTTTTGTATTTGAGTCTCTTTTGTTTTATGACTGTAATAATCTTTAAATGAGTTAGTTAAGTCGAAAATCACATTCATCTTACTGGTTCGACATTCTTTGTTTTTTAGTGAAAACATAAAACCCTCGGGAAACACTATGTTTTGAAATACTCGTTTATCATTGTAGTTTAAAGATTCGTAGAATTTACCGGGGTTTTCAGCGATTTTTAAAAACTTTTTCAAGAATTTTTGATGGTTCGACTTTTTTGAGGGCAAGTTTAGAAGTTGTTTCGATTTCTCATCAATTTGCGTTTTTAATTTTGGGGCATGTTTATCAAAAATCTCTTGTGATATTTTACCAATAGCAAAACGATATTCCATGTCATCGTAGGTTTGTTGTAAATCATTAACTTCAGTTTTTAATATCCGTTTTTTTTCACTTGTCGCTGACATTTCAGTATCAATAATTTTTTCTAATTGTTTTGAAAAGAGCTTATGAAATGATTTTGAAAATTGAAGAGAATCTACGGATTTCCTAAATTGTTGGTTGAGTCCGTCATTAATCGATTTAGGTCTTGTATTGGCATTAGCAGTCTTATTACATTTACCGCACTTATAATAGTAGATTCTTTTTGCTTTATTCAAATAAGAAGTCATTGTATTGTCACATTCGGCACAAATAAGAAATTTAGGAACTAAAGGCGTACTAGTTTTACCATTAATTTTTGGGATACCAATTTGGTTAGAATTGGACAATCTTGATTGTAGTAATTTAAATTCTTTTCTAGAAATGATTGGTTCCCAATGCCCCTTTATTTCAACCCCTGGAACTAAACTATTTGTAAAGTATCCTGTGTAAAACACCATTTTCCACATAGCATTTAGACTTTGCTTTGGAACTTTTAAGCCTTCTAATAATAACCAATCTAGGATTTCCTTGTCTGAATAATTATTGTAAAGTTTGAGTTTAAATGCTTTTTTTAATAAAAGCCCATCAGTATTAAGTTTAATTTTTTGGTGAGCCTGAACTTTAGTAGGGTCTTTTACTCTAGGTCCAAAATGATCATAGCCCCTTGGTGCTCGTCCTAAAAATGTTCCTTTTTCAATAGCATCTTTCATTCCAGGAATAATCACATCTTGCCTACTAAAATTTTCTTTTTGAGCATGAAGTAGCTGTAAAGAGAATTCATTTTCATTTCGTTCTGTAAAGGTATTGTGACCCGTACTTACAGAATAAAGTAGAACATTATATTTCCTTCTCAAACTTACAAACAATTCTATATGTTCTGAACCCGCTCTCCCAAACCTACTTGGTGACCATATTAAAATCATTTTAGGACGCTTAGTAGCAGTTGTGTTTTTAATAGCATCAATAAGTTCATTTAACGTTTTTTGTGTGTTTATGCGCTTCGAACTTTCGTATTCAGCATCAAATTCTTTAGAAATGATTAATTGATTTTCATTTGCGAAAGATTTAATCCTTTTTACTTGAGATCCAATACTACCATTACTAATAAATTGCTCTTTAGAAGAAACTCTTGTATATGACCATACCGCAGAAGTTTTAAAATCTAAAATACTGTACTCTTTTCTTTTCATTTTTTACTCATTTAATGTTATTGTAAATCAGACTGGTAAATTGGTAAAGATTAAATGCAAATTCGTCATATTTATCTTTTTGAAGTGCTTTAATTGCGTCAGTAAAGCATTCTTTGATTTCTGTTTCAGTTAATAATTGTCGTTCTTGAAGTTCCTGTTTTGACTTTCGGCCCATAACGATATAGGATTATATCGGGCTGTATGTTCAGGGACCGCATTGATTCTACAAAATATGTCATGGTTATCTAATTAGGGTTAATTTATAATTGTCTTGGGATCTGATGTCAATTAAAAGTTTAGAGCCCTTAGCTATTTTATTCTCAAGAATATATCTTGCTAGAGCTTCACGGCTTTTATGTTGTTCAGTAAGTGTAATAGGTCTTATATGTTCACCTTCAAAAGCAATTTCAATTACTTTAGGTCTTTTAAAGACCACAATGTCTCTAATTTGCTTTTCTATATGAGTAAGATAAGTTAATTCCTTTTTCTCATTACCAAAGTCAACAGCTAGTACTTTAGAAATAATAGGTGCCATAGGCAGGCAAATCATAGGGTGTTTTAGGTATACACTAGCTAAGTCTAAGATTAGTTCATTACCACCAATCGCAAAATTATAATCATTGGTTTTAGGGACATATAACATAGAGTGGGGAAGGGCTTCTCTATTAAAAGCAGATTTCAGCATGTCTGTAAAAGGATTAATGATAGTTCTTAAATGATGCTCCATTAAGCGTTCATCAGTTAAATAACTTTTTATTTGGTTGATGTTTTCGTTAGATATTTGATGTATGTTATTTTTAATGTGAGACTTAAAAACGCTATCAGCATATTTGTTTTCTCTTGGTTTCTGCCAAACAGACTCAGCAAGTTCTGCTAACTGCTCAATAGAAGCTCCAAATGAGAGTAACTCTTTAATAATACAGACCCAAACCGCCTGTGATAAATTTAAACGTATCCATTTCGTTTTATTTTCTGTTTTGATGTTTAGAGTCTGTCTCTTATACACATCTCCGAGCCCACGAGACCTCTCTACATCT
>CAJXUO010000296.1 GCA_913061425.1 uncultured Lutibacter sp. | reverse complement strand
ACATCATCTAATAAATGAAAAGTTATAAAAGACAGTTTCGTAAAAAGTAGGACAAAAAATATTCCGGCCCAAAAACGGAATGCTTCTGGATGATCAGAAGTATATTCTCGAAATCTTGAAAAGATATTAATCAATTGAAGAATCACAATTAAACTTAGTGTCCAATAGATAATTTTAATAGCCTTAACCCTAACAGCACTAAGATTACTTGTTAAACTTAAAAGTCCTTTATATGCATAAAGGTCTAATAAAAATAGGATAATAAATACAATAATTAGTCTGCTCATTCTACACCGATATCTTCATTCCACAACTCTGGATTGTTTGTAATAAATAATTTCATTAAATCTTTACACTCTTGGCTATCAAGAACAGTAACCTCTACTCCATTTTCTTCCAACAAATTTTCTGAGCCTAAAAAAGTATGATTTTCACCAATGACAACTTTTTTTATTCCATATAATAATATGGCTCCAGTACACATTGGACAAGGAGACAAAGTGGTATATAGGGTTGAGTTTTTATAAACTGATGCAGGAAGTCTTCCAGCATTTTCAAGAGCATCCATTTCGCCATGCAAAACAACACTTCCGTTCTGAATTCGCTTATTGTGTCCTCTTCCTATAATTTCATTATTATGAACAAGAACTGAACCAATAGGTATTCCCCCTTCTTCAAGGCCTCTTTTGGCTTCAGCAATTGTTGCTCGCATGAATTTATCTTTCATTCTTTATTGATTATTTAAAAACTCTAACACATTTCTCTCTATGCGTTCTTCAACCTTATTAACATTTGCTTTTACAAATTTTTCTCCAGCTATTTGTTCATATAATTCAATATAACGTTCAGAAATTTCATTTATTTTATTTTCATTCATCTCAGGGATTTTCTGCCCTTCTTTTCCTTGAAATCCATTTTGAATTAACCATTGACGTACAAATTCTTTAGACAGTTGTTTTTGAGACTCTTTTCTTTCTTGGCGCTCGGCATAACCATCAATATAAAAATAACGAGAAGAATCTGGTGTATGAATTTCATCAATCAACACAATCTTACCTTCTTTTGTTTTTCCAAATTCATATTTAGTATCCACTAAAATTAATTCACGCTCTTTGGCAATTTCTGTTCCTCTTTGGAATAATTTACGTGTATAATCTTCTAAAACTAAATAATCTTCTTCAGAAACAATTCCTCTACTTAAAATCTCATCACGAGTTATATCTTCATCATGCTCTCCATTATCTGCCTTTGTTGAAGGTGTGATAATCGGTTTAGGAAATTGATCGTTTTCTTGCATTCCTTCTGGCATTTCAACACCACATATGACACGCCTACCTATTTTATACTCACGTGCAGCATGACCAGATAAATAACCACGAATCACCATTTCAACTTTAAAAGGAGTACATAAATGGCCTATAGCTACATTTTCATCAGGATTAGAAATCAACCAATTTGGTACTATGTCTTCAGTAGCCTTCATCATTTTTGTTGCAATCTGATTCAAAATCTGACCTTTAAACGGAATTTGTTTTGGCATAATCACATCAAAAGCCGACAATCTATCAGACGCTATCATCACTAGAAATTGATCGTCTATATTATAAACCTCTCGTACTTTCCCTTTATATACTGACTTCTGGTTTGGAAAATTATAATTTGTATCGTTTATTGTATTCACTGTAATATATATTATTGAAGGGTTTATAAATCTATCCGTCACCTTTTTCAGTCTATTTACTCTGCCTCTATACTCTTAAAAGCCTTGATAATATGAGTTACTAATCTATGGCGTACAACATCTTTTTCATTCAAATGTACCATTCCAATACCATCAATATCTTTTAATGCAAGTATAGCTTCTTTTAATCCTGATACCTGACGGCTCGGTAAATCAATTTGTCCTGGATCACCAGTTATGATAAACTTAGCCCTTTTTCCCATTCGGGTTAAGAACATTTTCATTTGACCATGTGTTGTGTTTTGACCTTCGTCTAAAATCACAAAAGCATTGTCTAATGTTCTACCTCTCATAAATGCCAATGGAGCAATTTGAATAACCCCTTTTTCTAAATAAGAATCTAATCTTTCTGACGGAATCATATCTCTCAATGCATCATATAAAGGCTGCATATATGGGTCTAACTTCTCCTTTAAATCTCCAGGTAAAAACCCTAACTTCTCTCCAGATTCAACTGCTGGACGTGTTAGAATAATTCTTTTAACTTCCTTTTCTTTCAATGCCTTAACAGCCAAGGCAACTGCAGTATACGTTTTTCCAGTTCCTGCAGGACCAACAGCGAATAACATATCGTTTTTCTCCATTAAATCTACCATCTTCTGTTGATTTGGGCTTTGAGGTTTTATCAACTTCCCATTAACACCATGAACTAAAACTCCCTCAGTATTTTTCGAAGATTCTTGAGTAGCCTCACTTGATAACACAATACGCTCAACAATATGTTCATCAAGATTATTGTATTTATTAAAGTAGTTGATAAGTTCCTGCACCTTCTTTTCAAACTGATCTAAAATTTCAGGCTCGCCATAGGCTTTAAGTTTATTACCTCTTGCAACAATTTTTAATTTCGGATACAACTTCTTTAAAATTGCAACGTTACTATTTCGTGCACCAAACAAATCATTTGGATTGATGTCTGTAAGTTCTATTAATCGTTCGTTCAAATGATACCTGTCTCTTATACACATCTCCGAGCCCACGAGACCTCTCTAC
>CAJXUO010000295.1 GCA_913061425.1 uncultured Lutibacter sp. | reverse complement strand
ATATAAGGCAAGTGTAAAACCTCTTTAAAGGTTGCGATATTGACATTTATTTTAATGATTTCTGGCTTAGTCAACACGGTATAACGTTGAAGTATCTTTTCAATTACTTCAGGTTTTAATCCATAAACTTTTGCTAATTGGTTGTCGTTCTGAAATCCGCTTATAGACGTTCTGTACTTAACAATACGAGCTGACAACTTCTCACCAATTCCATATATCTCTCCTAGTTTATCTATTGAAACAGTATTTAAATCTTGTTTTTCGATATTCAAAAGTTCACGTGTATCAACTTTTGAATATTTCTTTTTATATGTTTTCTTTTTACTTATCCAATCTGGAAATTTAAACTGAGGAGAAAGTAGCGCTAATAAACTATCTGAAATTTTGGTAACGCTTTGAAACTGTTTTGAAGAATTGATATACAAACCTTTATTTCTATGCGCAAGAAGTCTGTCTATTTCTTTTGTAGACATCCCTAATTTATACCCTTTATAATCGGTAATAAAACTAGGATTGAAAGGATACAGCTTCGGCTTTCTTCTTTCAATTTCAATAAGTTTCAGCGAATCAATTTCTTGTTGAAAAATCGCTATTTCGGCTGAAGTATTATCATTATTTTTTTCATCCGAAGAAAAATCAACAAAAAAATAAACACCTTGAAAAGTTACAATCAATAATAGCAAAAAGAAAATCCCATTTCTTTGACGGTTATTATACCAGAAATGGGATTTTAAATTTGTCATGTATCTTTTATGATTTTGCTGCTTTTATTGCATCAAAGTATCTTGCCAATTGTTTTTTAACAACTGGGAATAAGAAAAATAGTCCAATCATATTAGGGAATACCATTGCAAAAATCATTGCGTCAGAGAAATCCCAAATTGATTTCATACTTGCTGATGCACCAATTACAACAAATAGTAAGAATAATAATTTATATGTTAAATCTGCCGCTCTACCTCTACCAAATAAATATTTCCATGATTGTAATCCGTAATAAGACCAAGATATCATTGTAGATACTGCAAATAATACAACTGCAATTGTTAAAAACACGTTAGAGTAAGGAATATATTGTGCAAATGCTTGTGATGTTATTCCAGCACCTTCATATGAAACGCCATCAATCATAACAGCTCCCATTCCGTCACCACCATATTGGAATGCTCCTCCAAAATTAAATATAATAATTACCAATGCCGTCATTGTACAAATAACGATTGTATCAATAAACGGTTCTAATAATGCTACCAATCCTTCTGAAGCTGAATACTTAGTTTTCACTGCTGAATGTGCGATTGAAGCAGAACCTGCTCCAGCCTCGTTAGAAAACGCTGCTCTTTTAAATCCAACTAACAGCACTCCAATCAAACTTCCAACACCTATTGCTGTTGGTTTAAATGCTTCAGTTAAAATTAAACTAAAGGCATCATCTACTAAAGAAAAGTTACTAAATATGATATAAAGACATGCTACTATATACATGATTGCCATAAACGGCACCACTTTTTCTGTAACCGAAGCAATTCTTTTAATTCCTCCTATAATAATTATACCTACTACAACTGCTAATATAACTCCAATCCAGAATCCTGCACCAGAACTAGTAAGATTCATTAATTCTTTTAATACAATTGTTGCTTGGTTTGATTGGGCTGCATTACCTCCACCGAAAGAACCTCCGATACAAAAAATAGCAAAAAATACTGCTGCAATCTTTCCTAAAGTTTCAAAACCTCTTTCTTTCAATCCTTTACTTATATAATACATCGGACCACCATATACGGTTCCATCCTCACCTACATCTCTATATTGAACACCAAGTGTACACTCAACAAATTTTGTTGACATTCCTAAAAACCCACAAATAATCATCCAAAAAGTAGCTCCTGGACCTCCAAGGGCAATTGCCAATGCAACTCCTGCAATATTACCATTACCAACAGTTCCTGAAACGGCAGTTGCTAATGCTTGAAAATGCGTTACTTCTCCTTCTTGACTTTCATCTTTAATTGTATCTGGTATATCACCATCAATAGGTAAATCAGTTTTTTCAACACCATGACCTTGATCAACATGGTCATATTTACCTCTTACTACATTAATTGCTGTTGGAAAATATCTAAAATTTGGAAATCCAAAATACAATGTAAAAAACAATGCACTTAATACTAATAGAATCAATACAAATGGTATTCCAAAAACAGGGAAAAACACAATTCCAGAGATCGCATCTGAGAATGGCTTAAACGCTTCATCTATTTGTTGATCTATTCCTTTTTCTTGAGCAAAAGTTAAAAACGGAATTACTAAGAATAGTAATGAGAGAAGTTTTTTATTCATAATTGTAGTTAAGTTAATTTTAAATTATTAATTCGCAATATCATAAAAAAATGATGTACCATCAAATTTTTAACAGATTACTTAAAAAAGTGTTCGTAGTTTCTCAATCTGCTCTGGCCTTCCTAAAACAATTAATTTTGAACCAGCTACCAATGTAATATCTGCTTCTGGATTCACTATATAATCATTATCAACAGTTTTATACCCTATAACTGAACATCCTGTTTTGTTTCTTAGATCTAAATCTAAAATAGATTTAGAAATATAGGCTTGTGGCAAATCATCTACAATAATTTCTTCAAGATTTGCAGCACGCTCACCTTCTAGTGATAGCCTATCAACGAACTCTATAATATCTGGAGTAACAACCAATGATGCCATATGATCTCCACCTATTTTATCT
>CAJXUO010000294.1 GCA_913061425.1 uncultured Lutibacter sp. | reverse complement strand
AAATTATATCTCTTAGCAACAAGCTTTGATAATCTTGAGAAGTTATCAGGATTCAAATTCTTAAAAAGCATATAATTTTCCAGCCATTCTTTGGCTTTCGTAAAACCTAATTCTTCTAAATGTTCTTTGTAATACGGATGGTTATACCAAGTAATCATTGTACCTAGATGATCGAAACCCTCAATTAGAACTCCAACTTTATCAAGATTGCTAAATCCGACAGGACCTTCTATAAAATCAAGATTGTGTTGCTTTCCAATTTCTTTTACTTTGTCAATAAGCACTTTAGTTACTTCAATATCATCAATCATATCAAACCAACCAAAACGCATTTTTTTTATTTTTTGATCATTTATTTCAGTCCAATTTACAATTGCCGCAACTCTACCAACAATTTTATTATTTTGATAGGCTAAGAAAAAGGTTGCTTCAGCGTGTTTAAAAACTGGATTTTTAGTTTTGTCAAAGCCCTCGACTTCGTCCTTAATAATAGGCGGAACCCAATAGTTATTGTTTTTGTATAATGAAAAGGGAAACTTGACAAAATCAATCATTTCCTTTTTTGTAGTTGCTGCTTTAAGCGTAATCATTTTAGGGTCTTTTCTTTTTAAATAATCTTGAGAAAAATCCTTTCTTTTTTCTCTTTTTCTTCCTCTTTTTTACTTTATTACCCTCTTCATCTGTTTCTATCATTTTATCTTCATGTCTATCAAACCTCCAAGAAGCACCAACGCCTGAAATAAATGCAGATTCATTACTGTTGGTATTTATTCTTATAGAAGCATCAAATTGTAAATCTTTTGTGAAAAGATACGCAACACCAGTTCCTATCTGAAAATCATTTTTGTATTTATAAAAATCACCTTCATTCTCAACAAAAATAGACCATGACTCCTTCACTGCATAAGTTAAAGTAACAATATATGAATAGAATCTATTATCAGTACCAATTTTATCTCCAACTAAATTAGTGACTAATACCAAACGATCACTAAAATCATTTTGAAGTAATATTGCTGCTTTAGGACTTAATTTTTCTTCTTTATAATCCTTCCCAAGAAAGTTGGTGTTTACACCAACGTATACACCAATAGAGGGAATCAACCGTTTTTTATCAAAAGAAATTCGTTTTTCCCAACTTCTTATTTCTTTAGATTTGTCAGCAAACTTTTGTTGAAAAATTAAATACTTTGCTCCAATTGTAAGCTCACTTATTCCGTTAATATTTGTTGATGAGCTTGAAATATCATTGAATTCAATTTTATTTTTTTGATATGTTATTTTTGCATTAAACTCCAATTTTTCTAAAAACTTACCATAACGCAGAAATACTGTTGCGCCTAAAGGATTAGTTTTAGTAAAAGTTTTTGGCGAATTTCCTTTTCCAAAGAAAACACCACCTTCAACTTGAATTACATCAGTTCCAACTCCATAAGGACTTTCAGAAAAACCAGGACTTTTAGAATTTATAATTTCAGTATATTGAGCATTAACAAGTTGATAACTAGTAATTAGTATAAGAAGCAGCAATTTTTTTTTCATAATGTCTTTTAGTTAATGTCAAAACTACATAATTTTTTGGTTTGCAAAAATTATATATGCAGTTTCCCTCTGACAGGTTATGAAATACTTATTGGCAGAAGAATTATAAGATTTTAACTAAGTAAACGTTTTAAGTTGGTATCAAATTGTTATTTTTGAATTAAATTTTTTTAAAAGGGATTATGCAGTTACTTAGAACGATATTAATTATCATTTTGGTTTATTATGGGTTTAAGATTATTGGAAGGATTGTCTTTCCAATGTTTATTAAACGATTTGTTGGAAAGTTTGAAGAAAGAGTTAGAAATCAACAAGAACAACGAGATTCAAGCCAAAAGTCAGATCAAAAAGTAGGTGAAACTACCATTGATAAAAAAGGAGGTTCTGATAAAGAGTCAAATAATTCGGTTGGAGAATATGTAGATTATGAAGATATTGAATAAAAGAAACTAGTTGTAGATATTATGAAGTTAAAAAAAACAATACCATATATAGTCGCAATTACTATTTTTATTATTGCCTCATTAACCTATTTTTCACCTGTTTTAAAAAATCAGAAAATACAACAAGGTGACATCACACAATTTATTGGTTCATCAAAAGAAATAGTAGATCATAGAGCAGAATTTGATGAAGAGCCGTATTGGACAAACTCATCTTTTGGAGGAATGCCTGCATATGTGATTAGTGCTTATTATCCTCATAATTATATAAAAAAGTTAGATAACTTAATACGGTTTTTGCCGAGACCTACAGATTATTTATTTCTATATTTCCTTGGGTTCTTTATTCTATTGATGACTTTGAAGGTCAATTGGAAATTAGCAGTCATTGGTGCTTTAGGCTTTGGACTCTCTACATACATGATGAGTCTTTTTGGAGCAGGCCATAATGCAAAGGCGCACGCAATTGCATATATGCCGGTTGTAATGGCCGGAATAATATTAGTTTTTCAAAGAAAATATTTACTTGGTTTTGTAGTGACAGCATTAGCAATGTCACTTGAATTGATGGCGAATCATATTCAAATGACATATTACCTGTTTTTTATGGTACTTATTTATGGTGTCGTGCAATTAATCCAATCTATAAAAGAAAAAGAGACTCCACACTTTGCTAAAAGTATTGGGATACTCATAGTTGCTGTGGTACTTGCTATTGGAACAAATGCAACAAACTTGTTGGCAACAAAAGAATACGCACAGTATAGTAC
>CAJXUO010000293.1 GCA_913061425.1 uncultured Lutibacter sp. | reverse complement strand
CTACACCTCTCTATTCGTCGGCAGCGTCAGATGTGTATAAGAGACAGGTTTGATATTGTGTGTTTTTTACAGAATAAGAATGCAATGTAAAACCTGGTGTTAAAGTAAAGATCCCTGTTTTTAGTCTATATCTTAATCCCGCATAAATATCAGAAAATTTATATTCTGTATCATTTGTAGTTCTTGGATCAGCATTTCCTGGAATTGCAGGAGCTGGATTATATGAACTTCCGTTCTCTAAAACCTGAAAAAAATTAGAATCAAAATTTTGCTTACTTTGTATAGTCCCTAAAACAAAGTTTAAATTACTTTTAGAATTTAAAATATTATAGTAGTCTAATTTCGCATCTAATTGATTCGTCTTCACACGTCTATCTTGCTCTAAATTATAAAACAAATTACTTCTATCTAAACCTAAACTTTCTGCTGCATCATCAAAACCATCATTATCCGCATCATCATTATTTGTTGGATCATTTTCTAAGGATGCAACATAAAAAGGATCTTCATCTTGTAATAAATGTTTTGCCTCGAAAGCAAAAATATTGTTCTCATTTGCTGTATAAAAGTAACTGAAATTTTGATTTATTTTATATGGCGTAGCTCTTTCACTTTCAGTAATATCACTTAAAACAAGTGAGTTTACATTATCTGTTCTAAATTCATTTGAAAACCTACCAATAACATCATAATTTATCTGGCTATTGATATTCTTCTTATAATTGGCGCTAAACTTAAATAAACCTGTATTACTTGTTTGATCTGTGATGCTCTGTGTGAAATCATCAGGAATAGTTGGATCTACATAATCTCTAGTGATGTTATTTTGTTGCCCATTATTATTACTAGAAAAGATTAAAAAACCACTTAAATCTAGTTTAGGATTAGGTGTGTAACTAAAATTTAAGGCTGTCAATTTTGTTTCTATTTTATTAGCATTTCTTGCATTTGCATTTAAAAAACCAATCCCTGCGCTACCTATACTAATGTTTGTTCCATTTGAAGGACTTTGGCTTCTAAAACCTCCACTAAAATTTCTTATATCACTTCTATTTAAAACTACTTCTCCAATATTATTTACATCTCCAATAACATTAATGGTATATTTTGGTGAGTAATAAAATAATTTTGGTTGAAAAAGATACAAACTTTCATTTGGAGCTTTTCCTACACCTGCAGTAATATCTCCAAACCAAAAATTCTTTTTTCCGTCTTTTAATTTAATATTAATAGCAACTCTATCTTGATTATCTTGTACGCCTTTTAGTTGACTTATATCTCCAAAATTTCTTAAAACTTCAATTTTATCTACAGCATTAGAAGGTATGTTTTTTGTTGCAAGTTTAGTATCTCCATCAAAAAAATCTTTACCATCAATCATTACTTTTTCTACTGCCTTACCTTCTATTTCTATCTCACCAGCATCATTAATCTCTACTCCTGGTAATTTTTTAAGAACGTCTTCTAACTTTCTTTCTGAACCATTTTTAAAAGAATCTGCATTATAAACAATGGTGTCTCCTTTTATGGTAACTGGCATTTTTGCTATAATATTCACTACATCTAAAGAATCGTCGTAATCTAAAATTATATCTTTAATGATATCAGCATCTTGTGCTTCGAATGCAAAATCAGCTGTTTTCATACCAATATAACTGATCTTAATATTAAAATCAGCATTACTATCTAAATCTAATTTATACCTTCCTTTTGCATCTGTAAAGCCATAAGAAGACATTTTTTTAGTGACTTTATTAAACGCCAAAACATTTGCCATTTCTAAAGGCTCACCAATACTATCTTTAACAATACCTGTTAGCTTAACTTGGGCATTAGAAATCATTGTAACCATAAAAATGGTTAGTAGCAGTAATTTTTTCATAAGTGTAAATATGTTCTTTTTTAGTAATTAATGTCTACCGCCGCCGTTTCTTCCTCTTCCTTGAAATCTCTCTCTCATTTCTTCCATTTTAATTTTAACAGTTTCATTATACTCTTCTCTGGTGATTTTTTTACCTTTTTCAGGAGCTTCAATTACTTCTTTTTCTGAAGGATTCATTACAATTTCAGTGCATAAAATTGTTGTTCTACCTGAGTTTATTTCTAAAATTAAACCTGGTAAACCCCAATATTCACCTGGACCATTACTTATTGGCACTTCTGGCGTATACCAAGCTGTAATCAAAATTTGCTTTGGAATTTCTATTTCTTCAGAAATCTTTACAACCTCTATTGAGTCTTTTTTCGCCTCAACTTTCTTATTATCTCCACCTCTTCTTCTCATATTCGTCCAATCGCCAGGATCAACATCTTTTAACAAAGTAGCTTTATAACAAGTATAATTTCCTATTTTTTTAGTTTCGCTTCCCAATTCCCAATTTGGCCTTTCCATTTCATCAGAAACTAAAAACTTTTTACCAAAAAACTCTACTGCTTCTAAAGCAACTAAATCTGTTGTGTTTTTATATTTAATAGAACTACCTCCCATCATACTCATAAACCTAGAGCCTTGTCCAACAGTTGGCGCTGCTAATTTCTCATCTTCTTTATAGAGAGATGAAGTTTTATCAAAAGAAAGAATAAATGTTTTTTCTAACACTGATTTCATTCTCTCTGAAATCTCTTTTTTTCTAGTTTCAGACATTTGTCCGTTTCTTGAAAAGCGACTCATATCCATTGTCGTTTTAGACATATAAGTTGCTTTTCCTTGAAATTCTTTTTGGGCAAATGTTGTTATTGAAACAATTGCAAATAGGAATGTAAATAAT
>CAJXUO010000292.1 GCA_913061425.1 uncultured Lutibacter sp. | reverse complement strand
CAGCGTCAGATGTGTATAAGAGACAGAATAATATTCGCTCCAAGTAATGCAAAATGTGCTTTATAAAGGTTTCTAGTCAAGTTTTTTTAGTTGTTTTATCAATTGTGAAATTACAAAAACCTTTTCATTAGATATTTTTTTAATTCTAATA
The DNA here is from genome assembly GCA_913061425.1 of uncultured Lutibacter sp. Lineage (GTDB taxonomy): Bacteria > Bacteroidota > Bacteroidia > Flavobacteriales > Flavobacteriaceae > Urechidicola. Next base: position 2,625 of record CAJXUO010000292.1, on the reverse strand, counting down.
TATAATGATTAAACCGTCTAAGATATTAATTGACACAAACGCTTCACTGTTTTCTATAGAAAGCGTAAATTTGCAACTTCTTAAAAGAGCAAATAATGCAATACGATCATAAAGCAATAGAAGCCAATTGGCAAAAATATTGGGCAGAAAATCAAACATTTAAAGCCAGTAACACTTCTAGTAAACCAAAATATTACGTGTTAGATATGTTTCCATATCCATCTGGAGCAGGACTACATGTTGGACATCCATTAGGATATATCGCTTCTGACATTTACGCACGTTATAAGCGCCATAAAGGATTCAATGTATTGCATCCTCAAGGCTATGATTCTTTTGGATTACCTGCAGAACAATATGCAATTCAGACAGGACAACATCCTGCGAAAACTACTGAAGAAAATATAAAAACATACAGAAGACAATTAGATAGAATTGGTTTTTCGTTTGATTGGTCAAGAGAAGTACGAACTTCTAATCCTGAATACTATAAATGGACACAATGGATCTTCATCCAATTGTTCAACTCATGGTATAATAAAGATTCTGACAAGGCAGAAGATATTTCTACGTTAGTTTCCACATTTGAAAACGAAGGAAATAAGAAAGTTAATGCTGTGTGTGATGATGAGATCCAATCATTTACTGCATCGGCTTGGAAAAAGTTTTCGAAGAAAAAACAACAAGAAATAGTATTACATTATAGATTGACATTTTTGTCAGAAACTGAAGTGAATTGGTGTCCGGAATTAGGAACTGTTTTGGCAAATGATGAAATTGTAAATGGTGTTTCTGAACGTGGAGGTCATCCTGTAGTTCGTAAAAAAATGACACAATGGTCTATGCGAATTTCTGCATATGCACAACGCTTATTAGATGGTTTAAATACGATTGATTGGCCACAGCCATTAAAAGATTCTCAAACGAATTGGATAGGTCGTTCTCAGGGAGCGATGGTTTCTTTTAAAGTTTTACCAAATGAAATTCCAGAAGAAAATGGAACGATTTCTTATAAAAAGATTGAAGAGATAAAAGAATTGCGTTTAAACACTTCTAAGGCAAGTGGATTGCTTTGGGATGTGTTAAGAAAGAAAAAAGGTGCTGTAAAATTTAGGCAGCAATATATTTTAGGTAATTTCATTACCGACTTTATCAGTTTTAACAAAAAAGCAATTGTTGAGTTTTCTGGTAAAGAAGATGAGATTGAAAGATCTAATTTCTTCGCTACAGAAGGTTACAGTGTCATTTATATTTCTGAAGGAGAAATACTTAAAAATCTAGATACTGTACTTTCTAAAATTAATAATGGAATTCAATTTCCAAAGATTGCAGAAATACAGGAAGTTGTCAAAAAAATTATTAAGAAGAAAGTAGAAAAAGTAGTTGAAAATAAAATTGATGTGTTTACGACACGTCCTGACACCATTTTCGGAGTGTCATTTATGACCTTGGCTCCAGAACATGAATTGGTGTCGAAGATTGTAACTCGCAAACAAAGAAAGGCAGTAAATACATATATTCAAGCAACGGCTAAACGTTCTGAACGAGATAGAATGGCAGATGTAAAGACCATTTCTGGAGTATTTACTGGTGCATATGCAGAGCATCCATTTACTGGCGAAAAAGTCCAGATATGGATTGGAGATTATGTGTTGGCAAATTATGGAACAGGTGCTGTAATGGCAGTTCCTTGTGGAGATCAACGTGATTATGATTTCGCAAAACATTTTGAAGCCGAAGGCTTAACTATTCCTAATATTTTTGAAGGTGTTGATATTTCTGAAGGTGCACATGAAGGAAAAGAAGGGACTAAAATTTCGAATTCTGATTTCTTAAGTGGTTTACCATATAAGAAAGCCATGAAAACCATTATCTTCGAATTAGAGAAACGTGGAATAGGTTATGGGAAAATAAATTACCGTTTACGCGATGCAGTTTTTTCTCGTCAACGATATTGGGGAGAACCTTTTCCAGTGTATTATAAAGATGGAATGCCACAAATGATAGATGCGAAACATTTACCAATTGCATTGCCAGAAGTTGAAAAGTATTTACCGACTGAAGATGGAAAACCACCTTTAGGAAACGCTGAAGTTTGGGCGTGGGATTGCGAAACCGCAAAGGTTGTTAAAAATGACTTAATAGATAATAAGACAGTGTTTCCACTGGAATTGAATACAATGCCTGGATGGGCGGGAAGTTCATGGTATTTCAACCGTTATATGGATTCTGATAATACAGAAGAATTTGCGAGTAAAGAAGCCTTAGACTATTGGCAAGATGTGGATTTATATATTGGTGGTTCTGAACACGCAACAGGACATTTATTATACGCACGTTTTTGGCAAAAATTCTTATTTGATAAAGGGATTGTTCCTGTAGATGAGTTTGCAAAAAAATTGATCAATCAAGGAATGATTACTGGAACGAGTGCACTGGCATTCAACATAGTTAATGTATTAATTAGTAAAGCTAATAAACCTTATAAAATTGAAGGAGGTCAAATAAAAGTTTCAATAAGTCCATCTATTGGAATTCAAAAAATTAATATAGTAGTTTCTAAGGATTTACTATATGATAGTATAAATATTAATTCTTCTGCCAGTTCATTTAATATAGATCAGT
>CAJXUO010000291.1 GCA_913061425.1 uncultured Lutibacter sp. | reverse complement strand
ACCTCTCTATTCGTCGGCAGCGTCAGATGTGTATAAGAGACAGGATATATACTTTTCTTAACTATTTTAACAATGGGATTTTGGTTAATGATATTTTTATTAACGTTTGTAATTCCTTATTGGATTGTAGGATACCTAAGAGAAGAGTGGAAGTATAGAAAAGAAGAAAGACCAGTTATTAAATAAATAATAACTCAGTTATATATAAACAAAAAAGGTTTCGAATTTCGAAACCTTTTTTGTTTTTTAGAATCCACCTTCGCCACCACCACCATATTGACTTTGACCGTTACCTCTTTCATGTTTTTTCTTTTGATTGAATCTATACGTGAAGTTTAAGCGTATTTGCCTTTCTCTCCATTGAAACTCAGTATGTCTATTAGAAAAAGCATCAAATGAATCAGAAATTCTTTTACGGGAGTTAAATAGATCACTTGCATTTAATGATAAAGTAGCTTTCTCTTTTAAGATGTCTTTGCTAAAAGCAAGGTTGACACTTGTGACTCCTTTTGATTTGGTTTGAAAATTTTCACTTGCGCCTCTATGACTTATAGTTGTTTGCCAATCAATTTTTGCAGGAAGTTTGACACGAGAATTTAATCGTGCTGACCAACTTTCATTTGCATAATCTGGAATGACATTATTACCATCTTTAGAACTTTTAAAGAAATTGAAGTTTGTATTTAATTTCCACCATTTAAAAGCATTATAATTTACAGAAAATTCCCATCCATATCTATCTTCAGACGCTATATTTAAAGGGATTGTAGTCGTTACTAAAAGACCATCAACTTCTTCACTTGACTGAACTCTTTCAAACACATCTGTTGTGTGATTAAAATATAGAGAAGTGCTAAATGTTACTTTATCGAACTTTTTTAAATATCCTAAATCTACTCCATCCGTATAGGCTGGATTTAAATTAGGATTTCCTTGAAATACATTTGTTACACTCGCTCTTGATGGAAAAGGATTTATATACCAATGTCTTGGGCGTCTTATTCTACGATTGTATCCTAGCGTAATATCATCATCATCATTTAATTGATAGGCTAAATTTAATGTAGGAAATAATTTAGTATAATTTTTGTTTTTTGTAACACCTTGACTTACAATATCAATATCAGTTGCTTCGAAACGCAATCCTAAAAGCGCTGAAAACTTCCCGTATTTATTACCATATTGAGTATACACTGCACTCACTTTTTCTCTATAAATAAATAAATTGGAAATATCAGTATTTACCATAAATGAACCGTCCGATTGTTCTTGATTTAGTGTGTAATCTGTTTCTGTTTCTAAATCATTAAATCTAAATCCTGCTTCAAATTGTGCGTTTTCTCCAATTGGTAGTACATAATCACTTTGTATTAAAAAGCGCTTATCGTCTTCGATTGAGGTTACGAGTTCTTCTAAACCAGCTATATACATTGGAAGAATCTCAGCACTTGTAACCGTTGAAAATTGTTCTTCAGTGCTTTTTTCGGTTCTTATGTCAAATGTCAATTGATGGCCGTCAGTTTTAAATTTTTGAGTAAAATTTAAAGAAAGTTCTAATTGCTTGTCTTTTTCATCTTCGACATTGTTTCTAGTTGAAAATCCTTGCTCAACCATATTCGTATCTTGTTCAGATGTTTCTATACCTGTATCAGTATTTCTATCTGAGTCTCTATAGCCAACACTTCCTGTAATAGAAGACTTGTCAGAAATTGAATATTCTACTCCAAAACGAGTATTGAATCCTTTTCTGAGTCTATCATAATTCCTGTTTTCTATCTCAAATGGATTGTCAGTTGTTTGCAAAAATTCTTTTTCGAAAATGGCATTTCCGGGAGCTCTATTATAACTATATCCTATATTGTTAAAGAAGTTGACTTTATTAACTCGTAAGTTAAAATTAGTAGAAATCCCATAACCTTTAGGGTTTGTAGCATTTAAATTTAGCAGACCATTCAGTCCTTGTGCTTTTCCTTTTCGTAGTATGATGTTTAATATTCCAGCAGTTCCTTCAGCATCATATCTTGCAGATGGCGATGTGATAACTTCTACTTTCTCAATTGCATCTGCAGGTAATTGGCGTAAAGCATCATCAGTGCTATAGGTAGAGGGTTTTCCGTTGATTAAAATCCGAACATTTTCATTTCCTCTAAGGCTGATAGCGCCGTCAACATCTACAGTTACAGAAGGAACATTATCCAAGACATCTGAAGCTGTACCACCTTTTACGGTCATGTCTTTCCCAACGTTATATATTTTTTTATCCAATCGAATTTCAACAGTACTTTTCTCTGTAATTATTTCTATTTCATCTAAAGTTTCTGTACTTGAATTTAGTCTAAGAAGCCCTAAATTAGTGTTTTTAGTTAAGTTTTGATTGAGAATAGTTTTTGTTTCTAATGAAAGAAATTCTATAATAATATTATATGTTCCAGGTTTAATTTCAATATCAAAATTTCCATTTATATCAGTAATTCCACCAGCAACTTTGGCTTTTTTTACTGAAGTAAATATAATTGTTGCGTATTCTAACTTTTGTTCAGATTCTGTCTCTAAAACAGTTCCAGTGATATTAATTTTCTGTCCGTTTACACTAAGAATAACCATTAGTAAGAGTGAGAAAAGTAGTTGTTTTTTCATAAAAATTTAATATCTTTAATAGACAGTAAATATATATGAACGAAATGCGTAAAGTGTTAATAAATTCTTAATAAAAGAAAGATTATATTATTTCTTTTATAATGGTAGGAGGTCGTCCAATAACTGCTTTATTACCATTGACTACAATAGGTCTTTCA
>CAJXUO010000290.1 GCA_913061425.1 uncultured Lutibacter sp. | reverse complement strand
ATTTTATATCGTTTCTTTCTATTTCTAATTGATTTAAAAATCTGCTTTTTTCTCCTGTTCCAAATGCATCGCCTTCTGTATTATAAACCAAATAGATGTTTTTTGCTCTATGTAGTAATCTGTGAAAATGATAAGAAAAAATCGCATCTTTTTCTTGGTATGTAGGCAACCCAAAATGTTTTTTAACATCCAAAGGAATAAATGATTTTTCTGATTTTGACATAGGTAAAACACCTTCATTCGCTGATGTTATTATGACTGTTTCAAAATCAATAACTCTAGTTTCAAGCATTCCCATTAATTGTAATCCTTCAAGTGGCTCACCTTGAAAAGAAAGTTTTTCGCTGTTCACAAATTGAGTAAAAAACTGATGTAATGTTTTGATGTTTGTTATATATCCAAAATCGTTATTTAATGTATTCAATTGCTGAAATATGGTGTAAAATCTAAACACATATTCTTTCTCTATTCCAACTACTGCTTCTTTTAAGTTTTCACAAATAGTAATACAGTTTTGTATTACATTTTTTACTTCATAACTATCTTGAAAAAAAAGAGGTTTTATTTTTTCTAAAGTGTATTGTTCTTCTTCATTAAATAGTTCTGAAATTTGCTTTTCAGATAAGAATATTCGATTGTTTTTTCTAATATTTGAAAAATAGTTTTTCCCCTCGTTAATCGTTAATTTTCTTAAATATGGATGGTTAAATAAACTTAATATGTCTTTATAATAATAGTAGTTCTTACTTGTATTTTCAAACTTTACTTGATGTATATATAATTTGAAAACTGAATTAAAAAATTCAGTTAATGGGATTTCATTTAATGGAAAACCCATGGTAATATTAATCTTCTCAATATTTTTGGGTAATGAGTTTAGCGTCAATGAAAGAAGAGATTCATCTGCCAAAACTAATGCGGTATTATTATGCTCTGATTTCTGTTGTAACAGACTGCCAACATACTTTAATTGACTCGTATTTTTTGTAGCATTAATAAAATTGATATTCTTATTGACATCTAAATAATCATCTGTCCAATTAAAAGGATTTTCTTGATAATACTTCCAATTATCCTTGTAGTTTCTTAAAAAAAAGCCTGTTTCTTTTGAAGATGTAATATAACTGCTGTCAGCGTCCCAATAGATAGACGCTATTCGATCCTCAAGAAGTTCTTGTGCTATTTTCTCTTCGGCAATATTTAGCGCGTTAAAGCCAACAAAAACAATGTGCTTCTCTAAATTGTTCTTTATATAGTGATGTATATTACTTTCGGCTTCTCGATAGATTAGCCCTTGATAGCCTTGTTTCTTAGAAATTAAGTGCTTATAAAACTCTTTATAGTATAAGTGTAATTTCTCGAAAAACGAAAAGTACTTTTTTGAAATAGAAGTTACAGGCGTCCAATCTTTCAGCCTATTTATATCTCTCAAATAAGTAAATAAATCTTTAGAATCCAGCAAGTTTCTATCAACTTCATTAAAATCTTGTAAGACTATAGTCGCCCATTGTGAGAAAACATCAAATGAATCTATCTCACTTTTTTCAGTATGAATTTGATAAATTGAATAAAATTCAAATAGCAATTGAATTGTGTCTAGTTGTTTTATTTCTGATAACTCTTGAATGTAATTTTCAATACTTTTAATTTGAGGTAAAAAACTAGCAGTAGAAATTTGTTTAATTAATTCGTTTTTTAAAAAAACGCTTGCTCTTTGACTAGGTAATACAAAAATTAAATTTTCGGTTTCAACTTTCTTTTTATTAAGTACATCACTAACAACTCTAGACAAAAAAGTATTCATAAAACAATTTTTAAATTATATAAAAAAAACGCTTCGAAAATTCGAAGCGTTTTTAATGTACTTAATAAGTGTTAAAAGTCTTATTTTACTAAAGATACTTCAACACGTCTATTATTTTTTCTACCTGCTCTTGTATCGTTACTATCGATTGGAGAATTTTCTCCATGTCCAATAGCAGACAATCTATCAGTAGAGATTCCGTTAGAGATTAAATAATCCATCACAGCGTTTGCTCTTTTTAATGATAATAATTGATTAGAAGAAGCACTCCCTGTTCTATCTGTATGACCTCCAATTAAGAAGTTAGCTTTAGGGTATTCGTTTAAAATTGCAGCAATTGCAGTTAATACTGAATATGTTTCTTGTTGGAAATCAGATTTCCCAGAATCAAATAAAACAGTTCTTGCATAAGTGTTTAAAGTAGCCATAACTTCAGCAGTAGGTTCAATTACTTCTGGACATCCACCGTTAGAGGCAACTCCAACAACTTCAGCACAGTTATCATCTTTGTCCAATATACCGTCACCATCAGTATCAGGCCAAGGGCATCCGTTGTTTGCAGCAGGTCCTGCTACATTTGGACATTTATCTTTTCCATCAACAACACTGTCTCCATCAGTATCAGGACAACCGTTGTTTGCTTTAGATCCTTTTTCATTTGGACAAGAATCACTTCCATCAGTAATACCATCACTATCTGCATCTGGACAACCGTTTAATTCAGCTAAACCAGCAACATCAGCACAAGAATCTTCAGAATCAATTACACCGTCTCCATCAGTATCAGGACAACCATTGTACTCTTCTAATCCAAATACTTCTGGGCAAGCGTCATCTTTATCGTAAACGCCATCTCCGTCAGTATCAGTTCCGCCAAATTTAATTTGTATTCCAGCAGCATGTTGGAAGTGAGGTAAAACATTCCCATCTTCGAAAGCATGCTTGTATGTAGTTTGGATATGGAATCCAAAACTTTCACTAACCCAAAAGTTAGT
>CAJXUO010000289.1 GCA_913061425.1 uncultured Lutibacter sp. | reverse complement strand
GTATTGACAATAAACGCATCTGATTCATCAGAATTAAATATGTATGGTGCTGAAAAAGTATTGAATGTAAGTAATGATTCATTAAAAAGTTTGAGTGCAAAAGTTGTTGCAAACGTTATCAAGCAAGCTGCTGAAAAAGAAAGTTCTTCAATTGTTATTGTTGATTCTAGCGCCAATGGTTTGAATGTTGCACCAATGGTTGCTGTTAACTTAAATGCAGGTTACGCATCAAATGCAGTTGCCTTACCAAACAGTACAAGTCCATTTATAGTAAAAAGAAAAGCATTTTCAAATAAAGGTTTTAACTTCACAGAAGTTAAAACTGCAAATAAGGTAATTGGTATCGCAAAAAACTCTTTTGGGTTGGTTGAAAATTCTGTAAGCGGTTCAATAGAAGAATTCAATCCAACATTAATAGAAAGTGGTTTAACATCAACATCGATTGACAGAACTACAGGTAAAGTAAGTATTGCAGATGCAGACATCGTAGTTTCGGCTGGAAGGGGTCTTAAAGGTCCTGAAAACTGGGGAATGATTGAAGAACTTGCAGAAATCTTAGGGGCAGCAACTGCTTGCTCAAAGCCAGTTTCTGATATGGACTGGAGACCTCATGGTGAGCATGTAGGACAGACTGGAAAGCCTGTTTCATCAAATCTTTATATTGCAATTGGTATCTCTGGAGCCATCCAACATCTTGCTGGAATAAACGCGTCAAAAGTAAAAGTAGTAATCAATACAGATGCTGAAGCGCCTTTCTTTAAGGCTGCGGACTACGGTGTAGTTGGTGATGCATTTGAGGTTGTTCCTAACTTAATTGAAAAGTTGAAAAAATTTAAAGCTCAAAACGCATAATTTTTATTAAATTGTGCACCGAAAGGCTGTCTAATTTTAGATTTATTTAAGTCTGAAGTTAGACAGTTTTTTTATGTTAAATTATTATTTTTCAATTCTAAAAAGGAATTAAACATTGAGTTTAGTAAGATTAGATATAAAGGGCATCTCATATAGCCAAACGCAAAGTGGCGCATACGCACTGGTACTTAGCGAAGTTGATGGAACTCGAACTTTACCAATTGTTATTGGCGCTTTCGAAGCTCAATCTATTGCAATAGCACTAGAAAAAGAGATTAAACCTCCACGACCTTTAACGCACGATTTATTCAAAAGTTTTGCCGATCGATTTAATATAATCATCAAACAGGTAATTATTCATAAGTTGGTTGATGGCGTTTTTTATTCAAGTCTAATTTGCGAACGTGATGGTATTGAAGAAATAATAGACACTCGAACTTCTGATGCAATTGCATTAGCTACTAGATTCTATGCTCCAATTTTTACGTATGAAAATATTTTAGACAAAGCAGGAGTTTACTTGAAGTTAAAAGACGAATCGAAAATTGATGAAGGGAATATAGTTTTGGATGATTTAATTGCAGAAACTGTGAAAGAAACTTCATATTCATCAGTAACATTAAAAGAATTAAACAAGCAAATGAATGAAGCAGTAGCAAATGAAGATTATGAATTGGCTGCTCAAATAAGAGACGAAATAAACAAACGAAATAAAAAATAAGATGAATAAAAAACTCATATTAACTTTAGGACTTATTTTCAGTTTTTTACTGATCAATGCTCAACAGCCAGTACCAACTGAAATAATACCAAGTCAAGGGTTTTCATTTAATTCATTATGGAGAGGTGTTTTGGGAATGGTTTCTTTAGTTTTTATTGCCTTTTTATTTAGCAATAACAAAAAAGCAATCGATTGGAAAACGGCAGGTTTAGGTTTAGCATTTCAATTAACCATTGCAATTGGTGTATTAAAAATTCCCTTTATCCAATCAATCTTTGAGTTTATTGGTAGTTTGTTTATTGAACTATTAGAGTTCACAAAAAAAGGAAGTGAGTTTTTATTTGGAGGCATGATGAATATTGATTCTTTTGGATTTATCTTTGCTTTTCAAGTACTTCCAACTATTTTATTCTTTTCAGCTTTAACATCAGTACTCTTTTATTTAGGAATTATACAATGGATTGTTAAAACGATGGCTTGGTCGTTAGCTAAGGTTCTTAAAATATCTGGAGCAGAAAGTTTAAGTGTTGCCGGAAATATTTTTCTTGGTCAAACCGAAGCACCATTATTAATCAAAGCATATTTAGAAAAGATGAATAAGTCTGAAATGCTTTTAGTGATGATTGGCGGAATGGCTACAGTTGCTGGAGCAGTTTTAGCAGCATATATCGGTTTTCTTGGAGGCGATGATCCAGTATTGAAATTAATGTATGCAAAGCATCTACTTGCAGCATCAGTTATGGCGGCTCCTGGCGCAATTGTAATTTCTAAAATACTATATCCACAAACAGAAGCTGTAAATACAGATGTAAAAGTATCTTCAGAAAAAATTGGAACGAATATTCTTGACGCCATTTCTAATGGAACTACAGAAGGTTTAAAACTAGCAGTTAATGTTGGAGCTATGTTATTAGTATTTATTGCATTTATTGCAATGATTAATGGAGTTTTAGGATGGGTTGGAGATATCACATCTCTAAATGATTGGATGGCTGCAAATACTTCTTATCCTCAGTTTTCTCTTGAAGCAATTTTAGGAACAATTTTCGCGCCCTTAATGTGGCTAATTGGAATTGCAAAACAAGATATGATGATGATGGGACAGTTGCTTGGTATTAAATTAGCTGCCAGTGAATTTGTTGGTTACATCCAATTAGCAGATTTAAAAGATGTATCAAACGCAACACATCTTACGTATAACAAATCTATAATAATGGCAACATACATGTTATGTG
>CAJXUO010000288.1 GCA_913061425.1 uncultured Lutibacter sp. | reverse complement strand
GTATATTATTTTTGTGTTATAATCTCCTTTTGAGAGTCTCACACATTTACCATCTATAATATCTATTGCAGGTATTATTCTCATAATGCTAAAAAGTTTTTAAGTATTTGTTCACCTACAGTTGCTGATTTTTCTGGGTGAAATTGGGTTGCATAAAAATTGTCTTTCTGCAGCGCAGCGCTAAATGGAAATATATAATTGCATTCTGCACTTGTTTCTTCGCATAATTCGGCATAAAAACTATGTACAAAATATACATCTTCAGGAGCGTTCATATTTTTAAACAAATCTCCTTTTAACTCATACAAACTATTCCATCCTATATGCGGTACTTTTTCTTTTGGAGGAAACACTTTAACCTTCGTATTAAAAATACCCAAGCAATCAGTCGTTCCTTCTTCACTTGAAGTACACATCAATTGCATCCCTAAACAAATACCCAAAAACGGCTGTTTGATATCTTTTATAAAAGTATCTAACTCATATTTTTTGAGGTATTTCATTGCAGTACTTGCTTCTCCTACTCCAGGTAAAATCACTTTATCAGCACGCAATATTTCATCTTTATCTCTAGTGATAATAGACTCATATCCAAGCCTTTTTAGAGCATTTTGAACCGAACTTATGTTTCCTGCATTATAATCTATAATCGCTATCATATGATTCCTTTGGTACTTGGAATTGAATAATTTTCTGTTTTATTGACTGCCATTTTTATGGCTTTGGCAAATGCTTTAAAAATTGATTCTATTTTATGGTGTTCGTTTTCTCCTTCAGATTTGATATTTAAATTACATTTTGCCGCATCTGTAAATGACTTGAAAAAGTGCATAAACATTTCTGTAGGCATCTCTCCTATCATTTCTCGCTTAAAATCAGTTTCCCATACCAGCCAAGGTCTCCCTCCAAAATCTATTGCTACTTGTGTCAAGCAGTCGTCCATCGGTAATAAAAACCCGTATCTTTCTATCGCTTTTTTAGATCCTAACGCTTTAATAAAAGCCTCTCCTAAAGTGATTGCAACATCTTCAATTGTGTGGTGTTCATCAATTTCTAAATCTCCTTTTACATTGATCTGTAAGTCTATTGTTCCATGCTTTGCAATTTGCTCTAACATATGATCAAAGAATCCAATACCTGTAGAAATTTCATTCTTTCCATTTCCGTCTAAATTAACTTCTACAGTAATTTCAGTTTCTTTAGTAATTCTTTTTACGGTTCCTACTCTTGGCTTAGATTTTAAATATTGATAAATTTCATTCCAACTGGTTGTTGAAAGTGTCGCTTTCTCATTTACAGCACCAATAAAAACACCTTTACATTTTAAGTTCTGTGCCAATTCAATATCTGAATCTCTATCTCCTATCACAAATGAGTTTGCCAAATCGTAATTCCCATGAACATATTTTTGCATCAATCCAGTTCTAGGTTTGCGTGTTGGAGCATTATCTTCTGGAAATGATTTGTCAATAAGAATTTCAGAAAATACGATTCCTTCATTTTCAAATGCTTGGATTACTTTGTTTTGAGCAGGCCAAAAAGTAGCCTCTGGAAAAGAATCGGTTCCTAGTCCATCTTGATTGGTCACCATCACCAATTCATAATCCAATTCATTTACAATCCTCGACAATCCTTGAAAAACTCCTGGATAGAATTCTAATTTTTCTAAACTATCCAATTGATAATCAATTGGTGGTTCAATGACTAAAGTGCCATCTCTATCTATAAATAATACTTTTTTCATAATACAATCTCGTTTAAAACATTCATTAATTTTTCATTCTCATCTTTAGTTCCAATAGTAATTCTAAAACAATTCTTAATTTGAAAACCTCTATTTCTTACCACAATTCCTTGACTGATTAACTCAGTAAAAATTGATTCAGAATCTATAAATTCTACTAAAAGAAAGTTTGCGTCAGAAGGGAAAATTTTAGTTACACAGGTTAAATTTGATACTGCAACTCTCAATCTATTTCTCTCCAAAATGATTTCGTCTATCTGCTCATCGACAGATTCCTTATTGCTAATAACATTTAAAACAGCAGAAATACTTAAAGAATTAATATTATATGGAGGTTTAATCTTATTTAAGATTGAAATTATTTCTGGACTTGCAAATGCTGTTCCTACTCTTGCGCCAGCCAATCCATATGCTTTACTAAAAGTCTGTAATACCACTAAATTTGGAATTTCCTGAAGCAATGTAATTGCACTTTTATGGGTAGAAAAGTCAATGTATGCTTCATCAACAACTACCAAGCCTTTAAAATTACTGGCTATTTCTTTGATACGATCTGAATCTGTTGAATTTCCTGTAGGATTGTTTGGTGAGCAAATAAACACCAATCCATCAGATTTTAAATTTGGTATAATCTTCTGGGAAGTTGGTAATTCAAAAGTTTCAGTCAATGGAACCTCAACCAAATCAATATTATTAATCGCAGCAGAAACTTTATACATTCCATAAGTTGGAGGGAAAATATAGGCTTTACTTACTCCAGGTTCACAGAAAGCTCTGAATAATAAATCTATTGCTTCATCACTTCCATTCCCAACAAATATCTTCTCTAAAGGCACATTTTTTATTTTCGAAACCGACGCTTTCAGTCTTAGTTGCAATGGATCAGGATATCTATTTAAATTCGACGCATTTGGATTTTCATTAGCGTCTAACCATATAGTTGCTTTCCCTTTAAATTCATCTCTAGCAGAACTATAGGCCTGCATATTGAGTATGTTTTTCCGAGTTATTGTATTTATATCAAACATCTTGAATTTCTTTTAATCTAAGTGTAACTGCATTTTTA
>CAJXUO010000287.1 GCA_913061425.1 uncultured Lutibacter sp. | reverse complement strand
GAGATGTAGAGAGGTCTCGTGGGCTCGGAGATGTGTATAAGAGACAGCTTAATTGGTTGCTCTAGCAAAACTGTTAGTCCCGAATTTATAAACCAAGCAACAGGGCGATATCTTTTCAATCCAGATGAAACTATAGAGGTGTATTTTGAAGAAGAAAATTTATTTATAAAATGGCGTGGCGCAGATAAAATTACTCCAATGAATCTTGGAAATAACAAGTATTATGTCAAAGAAATGAATGAGAAAATACAGTTTTTAACAAATCCTAAAGATCAAAAACAATACATCTGTCTTATCCCAAAAGATAAAAGTGAATACGTAAAATTTGATTATATAAAATTGAATGACACTGAAGAAGTTCCAAGTGTTTATTTAAAAAATAAAGAGTTTGACAAAGCTCTTGAAGGCTATTTAACAATTAAAAAAAGCGACTCTACTAATACTTATATTTCAGAAACAAACTTCAACTTATTAGGTTATAGAGAATTAAGAGCAAAAAACTATGCTGATGCAATTGATATTTTTAAAATTAATGCGGCACTACATCCAGAGAGTGACAATGTTTATGATAGTCTTGCTGAAGCATACTTTAGAAACGGTGATACAATAAACGCCGTGAAAAACTATAAAAATGCTATTGCAATAGATTCTGGTAACAGAAGAGCAAAAGAATTTGTAAAAAAATACGAGAAAAAATAACTCTCAAAGAAAATATTGGTATTTAAACAAATAGGCAGAGAATTTGACCAATGGTATGATGTTGCCTTTGAGTAATTAGCATGATACTAATTTTTCCATTTAATATTGCATCCAATACTTGGTTTTTGAACGCTACTATTCTCTTTATTGTTTAAAATACATTCTAAAGCATTCCGTAAATATTTTCCGTTCACTTCTACCCCATTTCCTGGTCTCGAATCGTCTAATTGCCCTCTATACTTCAATTTTAAATTAGCATCAAAAACATAAAAATCTGGCGTGCAGGCAGCAGCATATAATTTAGCCACTTCTTGAGTTTCATCATACAAATATGGAAATGGATATTTTAGTTCTTCAGCAACCTTCTTCATCAATTCTGGAGAGTCTTGAGGATAATTTTCAACATCGTTAGAAGAAATTCCAATAAATGAAACTCCTCTAGAACTAAATTCATTAGCAATCTTAACTAATTCATTGTTTATATGAATTACAAAAGGGCAATGATTGCATATAAAAAACAACACTGTTATATGATCTCCTTTTATCTGATTAAGTGATATATATTGAGAAGTAACAGTATCATATAATGTGAAATCTGGTGCAATGGTACCTAAAGGAATCATATTTGATGGAGTTCTAGACATTTCGTAGATAATTTTGTAAGTTTATAAAATCAAAAATACAAAATATGAAACGAGCATGTTAAACTTTTTGTCATCTATAGGAATGATTCATAGCGAACAGCATGTGACCGTTAAAAAATAATAAAATAAATATATGAAAACATTAAATCAATGGTTTGAAGAATATGCTGTAAGCCATCAAAATGAAACAAATCAACTGATTCATTATATATGTATTCCTGCAATTTTTTTCAGTATTGTCGGTTTGTTTATGAGTATTCCAGCAGATTTTATTTCAACTACTTTTAACCTAAATAATCCGTTTTTAGAAAATTGGGCAAGTGTTCTAATTGCACTATTGCTTATATTCTATATACGCCTTTCTATATCAATGTTTTTTAAAATGCTTTTATTTTCAGTTCTCTGCATTATTGGCAATTATTATTTAGGGCAAAATTTATCTTTATTTTACTCCTCTTTAGTTATTTTTGTAGTTGCATGGATTGGACAATTTTACGGACATAAAATTGAAGGTCAAAAGCCTTCTTTTCTAAAAGATTTACAGTTTTTATTAATTGGCCCAGCATGGGTACTGAAAAAATTAACTTCAAAAAAATAAATGTTCTGAATAAGAGCATCAGAAGAACAGAATTTATCGTAATCAATGAATAATTTAAAACCCAGCATATCTTTTGAAAATTTCACCAAAGTTGATGTTAGAATTGGAACAATTATTGAAGTAAATGATTTTCCGAAAGCACATAAACCTGCTTTTCAATTAACAATTGATTTTGGAGAATTGGGAATTAAAAAATCTAGCGCTCAAATAACAAAACTCTATTCTAAAGATCAATTGATTGGTAAACAGATAACTGCTATTGTTAATTTTGAAGCAAAGCAAATAGCAAATTTCAGAAGTCAATGTCTTATATTGGGAGTGCAACAAGGAGATGAAGTTACACTTTTACAAACTTCAAAACAACCTATAAAGAATGGTGAGCAAGTGTCATAAATTATGAAAAAAATATTATTTATTTTTTCGCTAATGATTTTGAGTTGTACTTCTCAAAAAACCGTTGTTAAGAAAAAAGAGCGTGAAGAGATCAAAGAAGTTAATATGAATAAAACTGACATCACAAACGACAGTACTAATGAAAACACATTAGACATCACCTTATTGACAGAAGGAACTCATGGAGGCTTTAAAGACGCTAAAACTCTAATTATAAAAGACCCCAAAGAACTTCAAGAGATATACAGTCAAATTAATATGATGCGTCGTCCTGGATTACCAATTCCAGAAATAGATTTTGAAAATGAAATGGTCATTGTATTATTTATGGGAGAAAAAACTTCTGGTGATTATGCAACAAAAGTTGAAAAGGTTATTGAAAAAGACAACTCGTTAGAAATAGTTATAAAAGAGTCTGTACCAAAAGGAATAACAACAACTGCTGTCTCTTATACACATCTCCGAGCCCACGAGACCT
>CAJXUO010000286.1 GCA_913061425.1 uncultured Lutibacter sp. | reverse complement strand
ATGTAGAGAGGTCTCGTGGGCTCGGAGATGTGTATAAGAGACAGTTTCTAAGCAGAATTTCGACTTGCATTTATATTACCAAACAAAGATCGTGTTACGATCTTCTCAAAAATTTTAATTTGTTCTTCATCTCTTACTTCTTCATTTTCTAAATCCTGAATCTTTTTTAAAGCATATTGCTGAATGGTTAAAAGAGGCAAAACAATAGACTCTCTAATCTTTATTGAAGCCCTTCCTACTTGTTCTTCTTGCATTAACTCCTTATACCCTGTTAATTTTAAAATAAGACGTTTAGAAGTTTCATATTCATTATAAATGATAGTCCAAAATTTACCATATTCAGGATCTTCAGACATATACTTTGTTAAATCAAAAAATGATTTAGATAATGACATCATACTGTTCTCAATCAATGTTTTAAAGAAATTAGAGGTTTTAAACAATTGCTGAACCTTTTCAAACTCATTATTGTCTTCATAATATTTTAAAGCAGTTCCAACCCCAAAAAATCCTGGAACATTCTGCTTTAATTGACTCCAAGACCCAACAAATGGTATCGCTCTTAAATCTTCAAAAACTAAACCTTCAGACCCTCCCCTTTTAGAAGGTCTACTTCCAATATTTGTTTTTGCATAATATTTAAGGGTACTCATATGTTCTAAATATGATATAAATTTAGGGTGTGCTTTGAAATTTGAATAGGCTTGGTAACTCAAATTAGATAAATGACCCATAACAACTCTATTCTCTGGATGCATTCTTGAATCTGAATCACTTAAACTATTATAAATACCCGAACTAATTAATTGCTCTAAATTGTATTGTGAAGAATCTAATGTTCCAAAATTAGAACTAATTGTTTGCCCTTGAATTGTTAATTGAACTTCCTTATCTTCTATTGTAGGCCCTAAAGAAGCATAAAAATTGTGAGTTTTACCACCTCCACGAGCTGGAGGACCACCACGACCATCAAAGAAAATAACTGTAATATCATGTTTTCTTGAAATGGTGGTTAAGTTTTCTTTCGCCTTATATATTGCCCAATTTGCCATTAAATAACCCCCATCTTTAGTACCATCACTAAAGCCAAGCATAATTGTTTGCCTATTACCTCGTGATTTTAAATGTGCAGCATACTCAGGGTTTGCATATAATTCTTCCATCACAGCTGGTGCATTTTCTAAATCAGTAATAGTTTCAAAAAGCGGCCCAATATCTACAGTTAATTCATCTTGAAAAGCCACTAATTTTAGCATTGCAAACAACTGCATTACATTTAAAGTAGTTTGATTATTACTAATAATATATCTATTTGCAGCCTTTTCACCATTTGTTTCTTGAATGGTTTTAATTGCCTTTATAGTATTTAACGCCTCTAAAGTATCTTTATCTTTTATTAGAGATAAATCCACAGTTCCTTCTATTTTTGATAGTACCTTAACTTGCTCACTTTCTGACAAATCATGATAATTTTTCGGAAAAACATCACTTCCGCTTTCAATCATTACATTTACCATATCATTAAAAAACTGAGCGTGCTTTCTACTGTCTTGTCTGATATCTAAATTTGCAAAATGGAAGCCAAAGAGGTGAATTTTATTAAGAAGACTATTAACTTCAGAAACGTAAAGTGACTGATGCTTATCAATAATTAGTTCTTTTATTTCTTTCACTTTAGATGTAAAAGATTCTAAAGTTAAACTAAACTTTTTATTGGTAATAATTTTATAAAGTTCCGTTTCTAAAACTACTATTTTATCTTCAACATCTTGAAACGTTAATTTCCTTCTTAAACTTCGGATATCACGATAATAATTTTTTATAACTGTCTCACGTAATCTTTTTGCAACTTTTAATGTTATTTCTGGAGTTACAAAAGGATTTCCATCTCTATCGCCTCCCGGCCAGAACCCAACATCAATAATTTTATTATCTATATGATTACCATCAAAAATATTCTCTTGGATATAATTATACACATTGCCAAATGACTCATAAAAAACATTTTCTAAATACCATATTAAGCTTACAGCTTCATCATAAGGTGTAGGTTTTTTATGTTTAAAAAAAGGTGTTTTTCCTAATTGCGCTAATAAATCATTAATTTTCAATAAATCGTTGTCTCTAACAGCAGCTGTTAGATCTGTTATAATACCTAAAACTGAGCCTGGATAAAATTGAGTTGGATGAGCCGTTAATACAATACGAACTTTAAATTCCTCAAGATATTTTTGAAGTGTTTCTAATTTATTCTCAGCAGTAACGGATTCTTTTAAACTACGTAAAGTTCCTATTCCATCCATATTGTTTATAACAGGAAAAGCCGCATCTTCTATAGCATCAAACAAAACTACTTGCCGTTCAATATATTGAATAAACCTAAACAACAAATTAATTTGACTTTGTGGTGAGCGTCTTGCTTGGTATTTTTTAAAAAAAGTATCAACTATTACTGTAGGATTCTCATTTTTTTCAAACCCTTTTTCACAAGTTTCATGAAAAAGAGGCAAAAGCGCTCCGGTTTTAGTAATTGTATCAAAAGGTAATGTCATAAATATACTATTGTATATTCTATATTTTGAAAGTACCTGTTGATTAAATCTTTTAAGTTTTGGTTGTGTGCTCATTAAATTAATTTAAATAAACTGTCTGATTAAATTTTCTAGCAAAATTCCTGAATTATATTTTTATGAAGGTTAATTTTAATACCAACTCTACGATGTTCAAAATTAAAATTAATCTTTAATAATTTAAAAATCAGCAAGATACGTACCTATATTAAGTATTAATGCTGTCTCTTATACACATCTCCGA
>CAJXUO010000285.1 GCA_913061425.1 uncultured Lutibacter sp. | reverse complement strand
TTGAATTAGTTATTTTTTTATATAAAAAAGTCTGTCCAAATATACTTAAGAACAGACTTTTAACAAAAATTTATATATTTTTTTATGCTAAATTTAACACTTCAGCAACTTTTTTTCCAATTTCTGCTGGTGAATCTACAACGTGGATACCATTTTCTCTTAGGATTTCCATTTTTGCTTGCGCAGTATCATCAGAACCTCCAACAATTGCTCCAGCATGTCCCATCGTTCTTCCTTTAGGTGCAGTTTGTCCTGCAATAAATCCAACAACTGGTTTTTTGTTTCCTGTCGCTCTAATCCATCTTGCAGCATCTGCTTCTAACTGACCTCCAATTTCACCAATCATAACAATTGCTTTAGTTTCATCGTCATTCATTAACAATTCAACCGCTTCTTTGGTCGTAGTTCCAATAATTGGATCTCCTCCAATTCCAATAGCTGTTGTAATTCCAAATCCTTGTTTTACAATTTGATCTGCTGCTTCATACGTCAATGTTCCCGATTTTGAAACAATTCCAACGGTACCTTTCTTAAAGATAAATCCTGGCATAATTCCAACTTTCGCTTCTCCTGGAGTAATAACTCCTGGACAATTAGGTCCAATTAAACGACACTCTTTATCAGAAATATAATCTTTTACTTTTACCATATCTGCAACAGGAATTCCTTCTGTAATACAAATAATCACTTTTATTCCTGCATCTGCAGCTTCCATAATTGCATCAGCAGCAAAAGCTGGCGGAACAAAAATTATAGAAACATCTGCGTTTGCTATATCAACTGCATCTGCAACTGTATTAAATACTGGACGCTCTAAATGTGTTTGACCTCCTTTTCCTGGAGTAACACCTCCAACAACATTTGTACCATATTCTATAATTTGTGAAGCATGAAATGTACCTTCACTACCTGTAAAACCTTGTACTATAATCTTTGAATTTTTATCTACGAGAACGCTCATTTTATATTTTGTTTAATCGTTTGTTTTTTGTTGCTGCAAATTTACATTATTTGCACTTTGATTGGTTTATAAATTTTACTTTTTTACTAACCTTTTTAAGGTTGCTAATTCTTTTAATTGCTGTCGTGCTTCTTGTATTGGATTTCCAGAATATGTTTTACCGCCAGCAATAGATTTTGTGACACCTGTTTGTCCTAAAACTACTGCATTCTCTCCTATCCTTATATCACTCCTAACGCCAACTTGTCCCCAAAGTGTAACTTCATCTTCAATAATTACACAACCTGCAATTCCAACTTGTGAAGCAATTAAACACTTTTTTCCAATTATTGTATCATGTCCAACTTGAACTAAATTATCAATCTTAGTTCCTTTACCTATAGTCGTTTTTCCAGAAACGCCTCTATCAATAGAACAATTTGAACCAATCTCTACATCATCTTGAATTAAAACAATTCCTGTCGATACTAATTTATCAAATCCTTCTACTCTATTTTTATAATAAAAAGCATCGCCACCTATAACAGTTCCCGAATGAATTGTAACATTATTTCCAATTTGCGCGCCATTGTTAATGGTAACATTGGCATGAATGAAACAGTTATCTCCTATAATAACATTATTGCCGATAAAAACATTTGGTTGAATTATAGTTTCTTTACCTATTTGAGCCGTTTTAGAAATTGAAGAGTTTGAGACTTGAAATGAATTAAAATGATTTGCTAATTTATTGAAATCTCTAAATGGATCATCAGAAATCAAAAGCGCTTTTCCTTTAGGGCAATCAACGCTTTTATTAATTAATATAATTGTTGCGGCTGATTGCAAAGCCTTTTCATAATATTTTGGGTGATCTACAAAAACGATATCTCCAGTTTCTACAACATGAATTTCATTCATTCCAAAAACTGGAAACTCATCTGCTCCAACATAATCAGAATTAATAATTTCTGCTATATTTTTTAAAGATTGTTTTTGTGCAAACTTCATTATTCTTTTACTCTTTCTTGATACAGCCCTTTTTCTGTTGTTATCTTAATCTTATCTCCTTCATTGATAAATAATGGAACATTTATTCTAGCGCCAGTTTCAACTGTTGCTGGTTTTGTAGCGTTTGTTGCAGTATTTCCTTTAATTCCAGGCTCAGTATGCGTAACCTCAAGAATTACACTTAAAGGCATGTCTACTGACAAGGGCATATTATCTTCAGAATTAATAATAATAGTTACTACTTCGCCTTCTTTTAATAAATCTGGAGCCTCTAAAACTTCTTTCTGAAGTGTTATCTGATCGTAATCAGTAGTATTCATAAAGTGAAACGTATCACCATCAGAATATAAATATTGAAACTTGTGTGTTTCTACTCGTACATCATCTAATTTTCTTCCTGCAGGAAATGTATTATCTATTACTTTTCCATTTGTAACACTTTTTAATTTAGTCCTTACAAATGCTGGACCTTTTCCAGGTTTTACATGTAAAAATTCTGTTACTTTATATATATCGTTATTGTATCTGATACACAATCCGTTTCTAATATCTGAAGTTGTTGCCATTTATTGTTTTAAATTATTTTAATTTCCTGTATAACCTTTCATTATACCTCTTTGTGAGTTTCTGATAAATACAATCACATCATCTCTTTCATTAGTTGCTTCAAATTCAGCCTCTAAAATCCCAAGTGCTTGTGATGTGTTATAATTTTTTTGATAAAGTACTCTATATATATTTTGTATCTCTCTAATTTTTTCTGTAGAGAAACCTTTTCTTCTTAATCCAACTGAATTAATACCAACATAAGAAAGTGGTTCTTTTGCTGCTTTTGTATAAGGCGGTACATCTTTTCTAACTAAAGAACCTCCTGAGACCATTG
>CAJXUO010000284.1 GCA_913061425.1 uncultured Lutibacter sp. | reverse complement strand
ATACAATTCTAATATAAACTTAAAAGTTTGATACGAAACTTACACTATATAATAGTAAAACTGAAAATCAAAAAATTAATTCTAAGTGATACGATTTAGGTATTTTTTAATAAAAATAGTTAAACGGGCTGTGCTCTTTTCAACTTCTTTATTGAAAAAATTTACGTCTAGGACTTTATATTATAGAAGTTAAAGATGTAGATGAGGTACTAACTAGAAAGTTTATAAAAGAATAATTCTTTTTATAATTTAAAAACCCGGGTTTTTTGTTTCTTTGCAGCATGAACTATCTTACAGTAGAAAACATCTCTAAAAGTTACGGAGAACGCGTCTTATTCCAAGGAATTTCTTTTGGTATTAATAAAGATCAAAAAATTGCCTTTGTTGCAAAAAATGGAACTGGAAAAACTTCAATTCTAAATATTATTGCTGGATTAGACACCTCAGATACAGGTCAAGTTTCTTCTCGTAAAGGCTTACAGATTGCTTATTTATCACAAGAAGATAAATTAGATGATGATTCTACTATCGAGCAAGCTGTTTTTAGTTCCGACAACCCTGTTTTAAAAGTTATAGAACAATACGAAGTTGCTCTAACTGATCCTGAAAATGCTGATACATATCAAAAAGCATTTGAATTAATGGAGTTGCATAATGCTTGGGATTTTGAAACGCAATACAAACAGATTCTTTCGAAGCTTAAATTCCCTGATTTAACTCTAAAAATTGCCACGCTTTCTGGAGGGCAAAAAAAGAGATTGGCGTTAGCGATTATATTAATCAATAAGCCAGACTTATTAATTTTAGATGAGCCTACAAATCATTTAGATTTAGAAATGATTGAATGGCTTGAAAGTTATTTCAAAAAAGAAAAAATTACCCTATTAATGGTTACGCATGATCGCTATTTCTTAGAACGTGTGTGTAATGAAATCATCGAATTGGATGAGGGTGTTTTACATAAGTATAAAGGAAACTATTCATATTATTTAGAGAAAAAAGAAGAGCGTATTGCTCAAGAACAAACTGAGTTGGGAAAGGCTAAAAATCTATTTAAAAAAGAATTAGATTGGATGCGTAGGCAGCCAAAAGCGAGAACAACTAAATCAAAATCTCGAATCGATGATTTCTTTGAAATAAAAGATAAAGCACATCAACGAAGAAGTGACCATAAAGTACAATTGGAAATTAATATGGCACGACTTGGTAACAAGATACTTGAGTTGCATAAAATTTCTAAATCTTTTGATGACTTGCAAATTTTAAACAAATTTGAATACGTATTTAAAAAAGGAGAGCGTATTGGTATTATTGGAAAAAATGGTACTGGAAAATCTTCATTTTTAAATATTATTACGGATAAGATTCCTATTGATTCTGGAAAAATTATGCTTGGTGAAACAGTCAAGTATGGATATTATACTCAAAAAGGAATAAAGGCAAAAGAAGGTCAAAAAGTAATTGATGTTATTAAAGAATTTGGTGATTACATTCCACTTGCAAAAGGACGTAAAATTACTGCAACTGAATTATTGGAGCGTTTCTTGTTTGATAGAAAGAAACAGTATGATTTTGTTGAAAAACTTTCTGGAGGAGAGCGAAAACGATTGTATTTATGTACTGTGCTTATTCAAAATCCTAACTTTTTGATTTTAGATGAGCCAACAAATGATCTAGATGTTGTAACTCTAAATGTTTTAGAAAATTTCTTATTAGATTTCCCCGGAAATCTATTGGTCGTTTCCCATGATAGATACTTTATGGATAAGGTTGTTGACTCTCTTTTTGTTTTTAGAGGCGATGCTGTAATTGAACATTTCCCTGGAAATTATTCAGATTTTAGAGCGTATGAAGATTCTGCTCCGAAAGAAAAAGTGGTTGTTCAAAAAAATACAAATACACAAACTAAGACCCCAACTAAAAACACTTTGTCTTATAATGAAAAGCGTGAGTTTGAAAAATTAGATAAAAGTATTTCGAAACTAAACGCTGAGCGAATAGACCTTGAAAGTCAATTTGCAAATGGAGAAATAGACGCAACTAAAATACCCGAAGTTTCACAAAATTTACAAAAAGTCATCACTTCTATTGAACAAAAAGAAGAGCGTTGGCTTGAGTTATCTATGCAAATGGAAGGCTAACAGTTACAATTTCAGTTTCGTTTAACAATTCAAGATTATTGAGCCTTAACAGCAACTGTACAACTGCAATTGTATCTTTTTCACAGTATTGTACAATTCGATCTAGATTCTTTTCTTTATAATAAACCTCTGCAACTTGACTACCATCTATATCATCTTTTGGTGAGGGGATTCCTAAAATATGTGTCATTAATTTTAAAGAGGTATAGTGCTTGTAGTCGCCAAATTTCCACAATTCCATTGTGTCTAAGTGTGCAATTTCCCAAGGTTTTTTACCAAATAGATTTAATTTTTCAGGTAACTCTATTTTATTAATTATCATACGGCGTGCTATATATGGAAAATCAAATTCTTTCCCATTATGAGCACACAATAGATGATTTAACCCATTAAAATGTTTGTCTACTAATTCTTTAAACTCCACTAAAAGTTTATCTTCATTATCACCGTAAAATGATTTTACTCTAAATAAACGCTCCGTATTATACTGCGAAAAAAAACCAACTGAGATACAGATGATTTTTCCAAATTCTGCCCAAATTCCTGCGCTGTCATAAAACTCTTCTGCAGTTGTTTCGTCTTTTCGTTGATACTGGGTTTTTAACGCAAACAACTCTTGCTTTTCAGATGATAATTTTTCGAAAGTTTCTGATTCTGGCACTGTTTCTATATCTAGAAACAAGACATTCTTGAAG
>CAJXUO010000283.1 GCA_913061425.1 uncultured Lutibacter sp. | reverse complement strand
CTTTTTTTGTTAAATTTGTGAAATAATATTATAAAATTAAAAATGAATATACCAGCGGAATTAAAATACACAAAAGATCACGAGTGGATTCGTATTGAAGGAGACATTGCAACTATTGGAATTACTGAATTTGCACAGGGCGAACTTGGAGACATAGTATATGTAGATGTTGATACACTTGATGAGACAGTAGATGTAGACGAGGTTTTCGGAACAGTAGAAGCAGTTAAAACTGTTTCAGACTTACTGATGCCAATGACAGGAGAAGTTATAGAGTTTAATGACGTTTTGGAAGACGATCCAGAGTTAGTGAATTCTTCACCATATGATGAAGGTTGGATGATCAAGGTGAAAATTGCCGATGAATCTGAATTAAAAGACTTATTGAATGCGGAAGATTATAAAGCGCTTATTGGGGCTTAGTACATACGCTATTTCAATAGTATTAACAATCTTGATCGCTTATTTAAGTCTATTATCATTAAAAGAACTTAATTTAAAAATATCAATTTCTGATAAACTATTACATGTACTTGCTTATTTAGTACTTACGCTTAGTTGGCTATTTGCAATATTAAAATCTCACAAAAGCTTTAAAGTTAAATTTCAAGTTGGATTTGCTTTATTTATTTTTGGCATAGTTATTGAGATTTTACAAAGTAATATGCCTCTAAATCGTCATGGTGATTATTTAGACGTATTTGCGAATTTTTTAGGGATTTTAGGAGGAATAATAACCTTTAACTATCTGTTTCGCTTTTATAAAGTTATTTAACAAATTTTAGTTGCAAAAGTTATTTTAAAATTATTAAATTAGCAATCTATAAAAATATTTTTTTCAATATGGAAGTTAAAAAAAGCCCCAAGGCAAACTTGGAAAATCACACAAGATTGTTTTGGCAATTAGGTTTAGTATTAACCTTATTAACGGTTTATCTAGGTATAGAGCATAAAACGTATGAAAAAAGTTTTAATGACCTTTTAGTAGTTACATCTGATCATGAAGAAGAAGAAGAAACTATAGAGGTTGTAATTGAACAACTTGTTCAACCTCCACCTCCACCTGCTGCACCTGAAGTTATAGAGATTGTAGAAGATGAAGAAGAAGTTGAAGAAACTATTATCGAATCTACAGAGACTGATGAGAATGAAAAAATTGAGGTAGAAGAGATTGTCGAAATAGAAGAAGAAGAAGCTTTTGAAGAAGATGTTGCTTTTGCTGTAATTGAAGATGTACCCGTATATCCAGGATGTAAAGGTACCAAACAACAAAAGAAAGATTGTTTGAATAGTGCAATTAGAAAACATGTCAATAGAAAGTTTAATGGTGATTTAGCCGGAGAGTTAGGTTTGTCTGGGAAACAGAAAATTTACGTAAAATTTAAAATCACTAAAACTGGTGGGACTGAAATTGTAAGAGTTGTAATTAGACCTTTTGCAAATAGACGTCTTGAAAAAGAAGCAAGAAGAGTTGTAAACTTACTTCCAAGAATGACTCCAGGAAAACAAAGAGGGAGAGCGGTAAATGTAACTTATATGTTGCCAATCGTATTTGATGTTCAATAAGAATTAGAAAAAATTTCTTTAAAATTTATAAAAGCCTTCGCATTTGCGAAGGCTTTCTTTTTTGAGGGATTTATTCTTTGATAATTTTTGTATTTTCGTGAGATAAAATTTGTTTTATGAATTTAGGAGACTATTTAGATTCCACATATTTAAAAACCGATGAACAAGCTCAAATTTCTAATATAGAAACCAAGCAAAACGTCATTGCATTAATTGAAGAAGCAATTGCCAGTAATTTTAAATTGGTAATGATTCGCCCAGAATATATTCCAGTTGCCAAACGCTTCATAGAAGATGCTACATCTAATGTTTTAGTTGGCACAGTTATAGGTTTTCACGAAGGAACAAACACTATTAATCAAAAATTAGAAGAGGCTAAAAATGCAATTAAGTACAATGTTGATGAATTAGATTTTGTTGCTAATTATAAAGCCTTTATATCAGGAAAAACAGAATTGGTTGAAGAAGAAATTTACCGTGGAACTAAATTAGCGCTAGAAAACAATAAAATAATAAAATGGATTATCGAAATTGCAGCATTGACAGATACTCAAATTGTATCGATAACACAATTGATTAAAGGAGTAGTAGTTGATAATTTTGGCATTGAAAAGGCTCCCAAAGTATTTGTAAAATCTTCAACAGGATTTTATAAAACAGAAGAAGGAAAGCCAAATGGAGCAACTCTTGAAGCAATGAAATTGATTGTTGAAAATGCAAAGCCATTACAATCAAAAGCGGCTGGAGGAGTTAAAACATTTGGTGACGCCATTAAAATGATTGAGATTGGAGTAACTAGAATTGGAACTTCATCTGCTAGAAAAATAATGGAACGAAAATTAACAGAAGGATATTGATTATGAATGAATATTTCGCACACGAAA
This sequence comes from uncultured Lutibacter sp., assembly GCA_913061425.1. Taxonomy (GTDB): domain Bacteria; phylum Bacteroidota; class Bacteroidia; order Flavobacteriales; family Flavobacteriaceae; genus Urechidicola. The sequence continues at coordinate 393 of CAJXUO010000283.1, read as the reverse complement.
CTGCCGTTATTGATGAAGGTTGTTCAATAGGAAATGGAACGAAAATTTGGCATTTTAGCCATATTATGCCAAATTGTATTATTGGAAAGCAATGTAATATTGGTCAAAATGTTGTTGTTTCTCCAGATGTTGTCTTGGGGAATAATGTAAAGGTGCAAAACAATGTATCTATATATACGGGTGTTATTTGTGAAGATGATGTTTTCTTAGGGCCTTCAATGGTATTTACAAATGTTATCAATCCAAGAAGTGCCATAAAAAGACGCGATGAATTTAAAAAAACAACAGTAAGAAAAGGCGCAAGTATTGGAGCAAATGCAACGATAGTTTGTGGGAATGATATTGGAGAATTCGCATTTGTAGGTGCTGGTGCTGTTGTAACAAAAGAAGTAA
>CAJXUO010000282.1 GCA_913061425.1 uncultured Lutibacter sp. | reverse complement strand
GATGTAGAGAGGTCTCGTGGGCTCGGAGATGTGTATAAGAGACAGCTATAATGTTAACTCATAAAATGAGAATATTTTGAACACTCCTATCATAAACGACTTTATTTCTGAAGAACCAAAAATTTTCTCAGTCTCTGAAATCAATCGTCTTGTAAAAAAAGTTTTAACAGATACTTTTGATGCAGTATGGATTAAAGGTGAAATATCAAATTTTACAAAGGCTAGTTCAGGTCATTGGTACTTCACTATAAAAGATAATAATTCCCAAGTAAGATGCACAATGTTTCGTGGTAAAAATAATTTTGTAGACTGGGATATAAAAGATGGTGACCTTGTTGAAATACACTGTGATATAGGTCTTTATGAGGCTAGGGGTGAGTACCAATTAAATGTAAATAAAATTCAAAAATCTGGTCTCGGTAAATTATTTGAAGCCTTTCAATTATTAAAAACAAAATTAGAAAAAGAGGGGTTGTTTGATAAAAAAAATAAAAAACGTATTCCAGAGCACATTAAGACTATTGGTGTCATCTCATCTGAAAGTGGTGCTGTTGTCAAAGATATTATAAGTACAATTAATAGGCGAAATAAATACATCAATATCATCATTTATCCTTCACAAGTTCAAGGTCTAGCATCTTTGGACAACATCATTGATGCCATTAAAATTGCAAATACAAGAAACGAGGTTGATGTATTGATTATAGCTCGTGGGGGCGGGTCAATTGAGGATCTATGGTCTTTTAATGATGAAAAGGTTGTCAAGACAATAGCTGCATCAAGTATACCTACGATATCTGCTATTGGTCATGAAACGGACTTCACAATAGCTGATTTTGTGGCTGACTTAAGAGCCCCAACCCCAACAGCTGCAGCTGAAATGGTCAGTAACGAGCTATCAATTTTGTTTGATAAACTCAACTCTTTTCAACAAGATATTTTTGATAGCATACAAAATAAACTGTATGAGATTTATCAGAAAATTGACCAATATGAAAAGAGACTGCTGACCCCACAGGAAAAAATTAAAACTCAAAAGATTCTCATTGATAATCTTTCTAAAAGAATTCAAATTTCAATGCTAAGTTATTTAAAGGTGTATCAAAATAAAGTTGAATCATTAGAGCAAAGCCTTATCTTACTTAATCCTAAAGAAATATTATCCAGAGGCTACTCTATAGCTTTTAACGAAAATAATAAGGCCATCACAAATACGGATGATATTTCATTGGATGATAAAATTAAAATTAAACTACATCATGGGCTGTTAAACGCTTCGGTAACTAATAAAATAAATGAATAAAAAAGACAATCAAGATTCTAAGTTTCTGATCCTTTGTTTAGGTGCTCTTGGCGTTGTTTTTGGAGATATTGGGACAAGTCCACTTTATGCAATTAAAGAGATATTTGCAATAAACAACAACATATTAACGCTCACAAATTCTAATATGCTCGGCATATTGTCACTAATTTTTTGGTCCCTGATTTCTATCGTTTCAGTTAAATATATTCTCTTTATTATGCGAGCAAATAATAATGGAGAAGGCGGTATTATGGCCCTATTATCACTTGCCTCTCGAAATGCAAAAACTAAAGGAAAGAGATTAATTATTATCTCTATCGGTATGTTGGGTGCAGCAATGTTCTATGCTGACGCTATGATTACGCCTGCAATCTCTGTAATTTCAGCAATAGAAGGTATCGAATTAATAACACCAGCTTTTAGCGCATATATTGTCCCTATTACACTCGTTATTATCTTTGGATTATTTTGGACACAAAGTAAGGGAACTGGTGCGGTAGGTTTTATGTTCGGCCCGGTTATGCTTATATGGTTTTTAGTTTTAGCAATGCTCGGAATTTATAACATTATTCAAGAGCCATCTGTTTTATTAGCGCTCAACCCCGTGTACGCATTCAACTTTTTTTCATCGCAATTTTCTATAGCCTTCATAACGCTCGGTGCCGTCGTATTATGTGTTACAGGTGTGGAATCTCTTTATGCCGATATGGGGCATTTTGGAAGAAATCCAATTAAATTTACATGGTTCAGTTTTGTATTTCCAGCACTAACTCTTAACTACTTTGGCCAAGGTGCGCTTATTCTAAGTGACCCCAGTACAATAAAAAATCCTTTCTACCTAATGGCACCAGAATGGATGACTCTTCCGCTTGTTATTATGGCAACAATTGCTACAATTATTGCTTCTCAGGCATGTATTACTGGGGCATTTTCAGTCTCTAGGCAAGCGCTTCAACTTGGATTTATTCCAAGAATGAGGATTGATCATACCTCCGAAAACCAGGAAGGTCAGGTTTATCTGCCAAGAGTAAATTGGATGTTGATGGTGGGAGTGATGAGTGTCGTTGTTATCTTTCAAAGTTCAAGTGCTCTCGCTAATGCCTATGGAATTGCTATCACCCTTGATATGATAATTGCCACTATCCTTGCAGGCTTTGTTATGCACGAAATATGGAAATGGAAATGGAAATACACACTGACTTTTCTAGCTATATTTTTGACCGTAGATATTATTTTCTTCTTATCAAATATTATTAAAGTGCCATCTGGTGGCTGGTTTCCACTTTTGGTAGGGATTATTTTTGTTTTTCTAATTTCAACTTGGAAAAAGGGAAGGAAAATTTTATTTAAAAAAACTAAAAAAGAAACCATGGAGATTGACTATTTCTTTAAAGAAATGAAGAAAAATCTAAAAACACGCGTTACTGGGACTGCTGTTTTTTTAACTCCAAACCCTGACGGAGTCCCACATGCATTGCTTCATAATTTGAAACACAACAAAGTCCTTCATAGGCGCTGTCTCTTATACACATCTCCGAGCCCACGAGACCTCTCTACATCTC
>CAJXUO010000281.1 GCA_913061425.1 uncultured Lutibacter sp. | reverse complement strand
ATTATAAATTAAAAACTTAATTTTGTTGAATTAATTAATCAAACAAAACTACAAATATGAAACAGTTAATACCCCTTGTTACCCTACTTTTTATCTCTATTTCTTTAAGTGCACAAGCAGATCTGCCAACTACTAAATTAAAAACCTTAACAGGAAAAACAACTGATTTGCCAACTATAGCAAAGGAAAACACTTTAATTATTGTTTCGCTTTGGGCTACTTGGTGTGCACCTTGTAAAAATGAATTAGATGCTATTAGCGAAGTTTATGATGATTGGAAAGAAGAAACAAATGTGAAGTTATATGCAATTTCAGTTGATGATTCTAGAACCGTAAAAAGAGTGAAACCTTTAATAAATGGAAAAGGTTGGGATTATGAAATTTTATTAGACACAAATAATGATTTAAAAAGAGCTTTAGGTGCTCCAACGGTGCCTGTAACACTTATTATAAAAGACGGAAAAATCGTATATCGTCACTCTGGTTATAGTCCCGGAGCAGAAGATGAATTATATGAAGAACTAAAAAAACATTCATAAATAAATGAACACCTCAAATATGAAAAAAGCCATACTACTACTTTTCTTTTCTATAACAATAATTGGATATAGTCAAGAAACGGAAACAGAAAATGAATCTATAGTTGCTCAATTTTTAAATAATTTAACTGGGAGTTTTGAAAGCAACGCACAATGGTATACAAATGATAAAGAGTTAGGAGATTTTTCTGATCCTAATTTTCCTTCAGAAGATGAACCTTTTAGAGCAAATTCTTACTTAAGATTAGATTATAATTTTTTAAGTAATTTTTCTGCTGGTGTGCAATTTGAAAGTTACGAGCCTTTACCTTTATTAAATTATTATACTGGATATAAAGGAACAGATATCGCAACATATTATGCCAATTATAAGAATGACAAATTAGATGTCACTGCAGGTCATTTTTACGAACAATTTGGAAGCGGATTATTATTACGCGCTTTCGAAGAACGTCAATTAGGTTTAAATAATGCACTTAGAGGAGGTAGAATTAAATATGCTCCAACTGAATTTTTAAATTTCACTGCACTTTACGGACAGCCAAGAATAGGCTTTAAAACTTCTGATAGTGAAATCTTTGGTTTTGATACCAATATTGATGTATCTAATGCTTTAAAAATAGAGAACATAAGCACATTCAATCTAGGATTGAGCTATGTTGGTAAGAATGAGTCTTTCATTCCACAAGACGCGAATTTTGATACTAGTGATTTTCCAGAAATGGTACACTCTTATGCTGCTAGAGTTGATTTAGATTTCGGTAAATTCTACACAAGTGCTGAATATTCTATCAAAGGAAAAGATGCGATATACACTCCTGCTTCAGTTGGTATTCCAGAAATAATAGAAGGGAAATATTTCGATGGAAATGCTCTTTTAGTAAATCTTGGATATACCAAAAAAGGTTTAGGGATTTCAGGAACTTTAAGAAGAATGGAAAACATGGCTTTCTTTTCTGAGAGAGGTTATTCTGTTCCAGGAAATAATAATTTTAATATGCTAAACACGAATTACGTTCCTGCATTAACAAAGCAACAAGATTATTCATTAGCCAATATTTACATTTATCAAGCACAACCAACGCTACAAATCCAAAATTTTGCAGGTCAAGCTGGTGAAATAGGTGGGCAGTTTGATTTATTTTATAAGTTTAATAAAGAGAGTGCTTTAGGAGGTAAATATGGTACAAAAGTATCTGCAAACTTTTCTTATTGGGCTTTACTAGACGCTACGTTTGATCAAAACAATTCTACATACAATGCAGAATTTTTGAAATTTGGAAGTCGATTGAACCGTGATTTTAATCTAGAAATTAGAAAAAAACTATCTAAAAACTGGAGTGGTATTTTCACCTATATTAATACAATTATTGATAAAGGAGTAACGCTTGGAGGTCCATTGGGCGTTCAAGGAGACATCAAATCTAATATTGTTATTGCAGAAGCAACACATAAAATTGGAAAAGGAAAATCTATAAGAGTAGAAGCACAACACTTATCGACTAAACAAGATAATAAAAATTGGGCAGGAGCAACTATAGAGTATAACGCTACAAATGCTATCGCATTTTATGTAAACGATGCCTATAACTATGGAAATGATGTGAAAGATGATCAAATTCATTATTACAACATTGGCGGAAGTTATACGAAAGGAGCCTCTAGAGTTGCACTAAATTATGGTCGCCAAAGAGGAGGTCTTTTATGTGTGGGTGGAGTCTGTAGATTTGTTCCCGAAAACACAGGTTTAACTATAAATTTAACAACCTCATTTTAAAAAAAATATCTCAATATAAAAAGGCGAAAATCATAGATTTTCGCCTTTTTTAGTTTCAAAAAAAATACTATATTTGAAAAACTCAAATTTACCGTGAAAAATACTTTAGTCTTTATACTCTTATTCTCTGTATTCCATTCATTCTCACAAAACGACAAAACCACTTTTTTAGAAAATTTTGATAAAACTGGAATGGAAACTTCTATTCTCTATCTCATGCCTACTGATTTAGATGCCTATAAAAATGAATCTGCAAACATGTATAATTTTTATCAAATCTATAAATCAATTGCTCAGAGTGATTTAGAGAATCGTTTACCTTCACTATCAAAATTAAAAAGCAGGCCAAAGTCAGATATTATCCCTTTAACTATTTTACATGCCGAATATGACGCTATAACTAAAGAAGCGAAATCAAACGGTTCTATAGTTCAAAATGCAAACGGAAAAATAACGAGAACCAACAACCAACCTATATTTGAAAAAAAAGAGATTACAATTAGCACTCCATTAATCCTGTCTCTTATACACATCTCCGAGCCCACGAGACCTCTCTACATCT
>CAJXUO010000280.1 GCA_913061425.1 uncultured Lutibacter sp. | reverse complement strand
ACACCTCTCTATTCGTCGGCAGCGTCAGATGTGTATAAGAGACAGACAATATACATAATAAAAAAAGAAGGTATTGGTCCTAATGTCTCCTAAAATAAGTGCTGGAAACAATACTGTTTTAAAATACACCTATACAAGGAACAAAATTCCAAACACAGAAGATTCTAGTTATGTTGAAGAAATCTATATAGAACTTGATTCAAAAAACATAGAAACAAACTTAAAAGATGCTCAACTAGCAAATGTGAAAGTTGTTTTTGCTAGACTCTGCTTTTGTAAAGGTCAAACTGGATACTACAAGGTAACAAACGGAGAGCTTTCAATTAAAAAAAATATTTATTAGAATACTTTAATAACAAAAAAATTACCCTCCAAAGTCATCAAATCTAATGTGCTCATCTGGAATTCCAAAGTCTTCACCCATCTTCTGAACTGCTTGGTTCATCAATGGTGGTCCACAGAAATACAATTCTATATCTTCTGGTGACTCATGATGGTTTAAATAGTTTTCAATCACACAATTGTGAACGAATCCAACAAACCCATCTCCTTCAGATTCCATATTCTCTTTTACTTTCCAATTATCTTCTGGTAAAGGTTCAGACAATGCAATGTGGAATTTAAAATTAGGGAAATCTTTTTCTAATTTATAGAAGTGATCTAAATAGAACAACTCACGCTTAGAACGTCCTCCGTACCAATATGATACGTTACGACCTGTTTTTAAAGTTCTGAATAATTCATACAAGTGTGAACGCATTGGCGCCATTCCTGCTCCACCACCAACATATAACATTTCACTTTCAGACTCATTGATGAAGAATTCACCATAAGGTCCTGAAATAGTTACTTTGTCTCCTGGTTTTTGGTTAAATATATAAGAAGATGCAATTCCTGGATTTACATCCATCCAAGCGCCTTTAGATCTATCAAACGGAGGAGTTGCAATACGTACATTCAACATAATTTCTCTTCCTTCTGCAGGATAAGAAGCCATTGAATATGCACGTTCTACAGTCTCATTATTTTTCATCACCATTGGCCATAAACCAAATTTATCCCATTCTGCTTGAAACTTATCTGGAGTTTCATGCTCTTCAGGATGTGCAGTGATATCCATATCTGCAAACTTGATTTCACATTGCGGAATCTCTATTTGAATATATCCTCCTGCTCTATATCCCATGTCTTCTGGAATCTCAACAACAAATTCTTTAATGAATGATGCTACGTTGTAATTACGTACAACCGTTGCTTCCCATTTTTTAATCCCAAACACTTCTTCTGGAATTGTAATTTCCATGTCTTGTTTCACTTTTACCTGACAAGATAACCGTGCTCCATCCTTTAATTCTTTACGAGAAAAGTGAGGTGTTTCTGTTGGTAATGCTTCACCTCCACCTGATAACACGTGACACTCACATTGAATACAAGTTCCACCTCCACCACAAGCAGACGGTAAAAATATCTTGTTGCTACTTAGAGTTGTTAATAGAGAATCTCCAGATCCTACTTCAATTTCACGTTCGCCGTTAATCATAATTTTAACGGGACCAGAAGGTGATAGTTTTTGTTTTACAAATAATAAAAGTCCAACTAATGCCAATGTTATGAATAAAAAGGCAACAACTGTTACCATAATTGTTCCGCCTGTACTTGCTGCTAAAATCATCTATTTAGTTCCTTTAATAGTGTTTGCTAATTCTTTTTCTTGAGTATTAATTGCCTCAATAATCATTTCAGGTTTTTCTTCTTCATCTCCTCCTGTCAACATTCCTCCAAAACTCATAAATCCAATTGCCATTAATCCTGTAATAATAAATGTAATTCCTAATCCTCTTAATGCAGGAGGTACATTTGAATATCTAATTTTTTCACGAATTGCTGCAATTGCTAAAATTGCTAAAAACCATCCAATTCCAGAACTGATTCCGTAATTAAATGCCAATCCTAATGTTTCTATTTCTCTTGATTGCATAAATAATGAACCTCCTAATATGGCACAGTTCACTGCAATTAACGGTAAGAAAATACCTAAAGAGTTATATAATGCTGGTGAAAATTTCTCAACGACTATTTCTACTAATTGTACCATTGTTGCAATAGTAGCAATAAACATAATAAATGATAAGAAACTTAAATCATAAGAAGCATATTCTTCTCCAAGCCAAGCCAATGCTCCATCTTGAAGAATATAGGTGTCTAATAACCAGTTTAAAGGCACAGTAATAGCCATTACAAAAATTACTGCAGCTCCAAGACCTACGGCCGTTGATACTTTTTTAGATACAGCAAGGTAAGAACACATTCCTAAGAACGTGGCAAAAACCATGTTATCTATAAATATTGATTTAAAAAATAATTCTAAATGTTCCATATTTTATATTTTGATGAACTCTTTGTTTGACCAAAGAATTACATTTTCTAATCTTCTACTAATTCTGTATTTCTACTTCTTTGAACCCAAATAATAAGTCCTACTGTAATTAAAGCCATTGGCGCTAATAACATAAAGCCATTATTTTCATATCCATAAGCATACACACCTGTTTTCTCAATAGCATCTCCTAATACTGGAAAACCTAATAAAGTTCCTGAACCTAACAATTCTCTAAAGAAACCTACAATAATTAAGATAACTGCATAACCAAGAGAATTTCCAATTCCATCAAGGAATGATTTCCAAGGTCCGTTTGCCAAAGCAAATGCTTCAAAACGTCCCATAATAATACAGTTTGTAATTATCAATCCGACAAATACTGAAAGCGTTTTACTTAGTTCATAAGCAAATGCTTTTAAAACTAAATCAACGATAATTACTAATGTTGCAACAACTATTAATTGTACAATAATTCTAATTTTTGAAGGAATGATATTACGCATTAATG
>CAJXUO010000279.1 GCA_913061425.1 uncultured Lutibacter sp. | reverse complement strand
GGAATCGAACCCGCACTTCCGAAAAAACTGGATTTTGAATCCAGCGCGTCTACCAATTCCGCCACTTGAGCATAGTTGTAATGTGTTTGCAAATCTATAAAATAATTTATTTTATATCATACAATCCCAACTATTTTATTTTTACTTTTGTAACACAACACAAAATCTCTTTTAAAATGACAAAAAACACCATTGAGCCTAAGTTCTTTGCATGTAGGCAAAGCCCAGAACTAGCTGCTAAAATTGTAAATGAATATGGCGCGAAGCTTGGAAACGTTAACTTTTCTGAATATAGTGACGGTGAGTTTCAGCCTGCATTAGAAGAATCAGTTAGGGGAAGAAGAATTTTTATTATCGGCTCTACCTTCCCAAATGCAGATAATTTAATGGAGATGCTTATGATTATTGATGCCGCTAAAAGAGCATCAGCAAGACATATTACAGCTGTAATTCCTTATTTTGGTTGGGCAAGACAAGACAGAAAAGACAAACCTAGAGTTCCAATTACTGCTAAATTGGTTGCTAAAATGTTAGAATCTGCTGGCGCAACACGAATTGTTACAATGGATTTACATGCAGATCAAATTCAAGGCTTTTTTGAAAGACCTGTTGATCACTTATACGCTTCTACTATTTTTATGCCTTACATCAAAAGTTTAAATCTAGACAATTTGATGATTGCCTCTCCAGATATGGGTGGTTCAAAAAGAGCATATGCGTATTCAAAACACCTAAAATGTGAAGTTGTTATTTGCTACAAACAACGTTTAAAAGCCAATGTTATCTCTCATATGGAACTGATTGGAGACGTAAGCGGTAAAAATGTGATCCTTGTTGACGATATGGTCGATACAGCAGGAACGCTAACGGCAGCAGCAAATTTAATGATGGAAAGAGGAGCCATAAGTGTACGTGCAATTACAACACATGGATTGCTTTCTGGAAACGCTGTAGAACGTATAGAAAAATCAAAATTAACAGAGTTAATTATTTCAGATACAATTCCTATAAAAACAAGTTCTTCTAAAATAAAAATTGTAACTTGCGCCCCTTTATTTGCTGATGTGATGAAGAATGTTCAAAACAACACATCCATTAGTGATAAATTTATAATGTAACAAATAAACAATAAAAATGAAATCGATTACAATCAAAGGATCAAAAAGAGAAAGCGTAGGTAAAGTAGCAACTAAAGCCTTACGTAATGCTGGAAAGGTACCTTGCGTATTATACGGAGGAGAACAAGCTTTACACTTTTCAGCGAATGAATTAGCATTCAAAAAATTAGTGTACACATCAAATGTATATACTGCAACGATTGAACTTGAAAGCGGTGAAAAATTCAGCGCAATTTTACAAGCCATTCAATTTCACCCAGTAACAGACAAGATTATACACGTAGATTTCTTCCAAATATTTAGCGATAAGGAAGTAACTATGAGTATCCCTGTAAATCTTATAGGAAATGCTCCTGGAGTTTTAAATGGTGGTTCTTTACGTTTTCCAAAGCGTAAATTAAGAGTTAGAGGTTTACCTGATAACTTACCTGACTTTTTTAATGCTGATATTTCAGAATTAAAAATTGGAAGCAAAATATTTGTAACTGATCTTGATAGCAATAACTGTACTTTCTTACATCCAGACAATACTGTTGTGGCGCAAGTAAGAATGTCTCGTAACGCTTCTGAAGATGAAGAAGGTGAAGAGGGTGAAGAAGGTGAAGAAGGAACTGAAGGAGAAAACGCTGAAGCTGCTCCAGCTGCAGAATAATTTTTTTCTAAAATTATATTTAAAAGCGCTACTTAACTGTAGCGCTTTTTTTATTTTTACAGAATGAATATCATTTCATTTTTCAAAAATATCTTTTTTAAAGAAACTGAAACTCTTGACCCTATGAAAAAATATCTTATTGTCGGATTAGGAAATATTGGTGAAAAATATGACGAGACGCGTCATAATATTGGTTTTAAAATTTTAGATGAATTGGCAAAAGACCAAAATGTAACTTTTGAGACAGAGAAATTAGGAGATATCACTCAATTTCGCTTTAAAGGAAGAATATTTATTTTATTGAAGCCAAGTACTTATATGAACTTAAGTGGAAAAGCGGTTAAATATTGGATGACTAAAGAAAATGTTTCTGTAGAAAATGTTTTGGTTGTTACTGATGATTTGAATATTGACTTCGGAACCATTCGATTAAAAGGAAAAGGAAGTGCTGGAGGTCATAATGGTTTGAATGATATTCAAGAAAAACTAAACACTACAACGTATCCAAGATTTAGATTTGGTGTAGGAGCAAACTACTCTAAAGGACGTCAAGTAGATTTTGTATTGAGTGAATGGTCTAAAGAAGAGATAAGTGAATTAATAGAACGAATTCCTGTTGCGTGCAATCTAATCACTTCATTTGGCACTGCAGGAATGGCAAATACAATGAGTACTTTTAATGGGAAGTAGTTTTACTTAGTAACTCAACCTCCACTAAGCTGTTTTTGTATTCAACTATATTCCTTGGGTCTTTTCCACATCCTATGAAATTTAACTTTAATTCCTTAAAATCAACTTCTATTCTAGTGTAAACTCGGTCATTTACTTGGGATGAATGCATAAAACTAAATTTACCTCCAAATTGAATATTTCCTTTAACTACAAGAGTAAAAGGAGTTCCAGGCACATTACTTTCAAGAGATTTTATTTTTTCAATTCCTGCTTCAGTTAATATTATTGTGTAATTATCCCAATCATAATAATCAATATCAGATTTTGAAAGAAATGGTTTTTTATTTAATCTAATTTTATTCCAATTTAAGTAATCATGACAGTTTGAATCTGGTATATTTAAATAAGTCTTTCCATATATACTGTCTCTTATACACATCTCCGAGCCCACGAGACCTCTCTACATCTC
>CAJXUO010000278.1 GCA_913061425.1 uncultured Lutibacter sp. | reverse complement strand
CAACGTGCAAAGGAGACCCTGGAAAAGTTACAGATAACGAATATTGGTGTAGTACTGGAGATAATGGAGGAGTTCATATTAATTCAGGTATACCAAATCATGCGTACGCTTTATTAGTAGATGGCGGAACATATAACGGGCAAACAATAAGTGCAATTGGATTTACAAAGGCAGCTCATATTTTTTGGAGAGCTCAAAGTGTATATTTATCCGCTACAAGTGATTTTTCTACATTAGCAGATGCTTTAGAGGCTTCTTGTACTGATTTATTTGGTATTAACTTAGAAGGTTTATCAACCTCAGAAACACCTGCAGGACCCTCTGGAGAAATACTTTCTTTAAATGACCTTACTCAAGTTACCAATGCAATATTAGCAGTTGAATTTAGAGTTAATCCTGACGCTTGTAACTTCACCCCTATACTAGCCTCGACAGAGGAATTATGTGAGGCTGCAACTTCCAACCCTCTTTTTTATGAAGATTGGGAGTCTGGAATTGGAGATTGGACAGTTGAACAATTACCAACAAATCCAGACACATGGACTTCTAGAGATTGGGTGATCACTAGTTCATTACCAAATAATAGAACTGGACAAGCAATATTTGCTATAGATCCAATTAATGGCGATTGTGCTTCTGACCTTGAGAATGGAACTATAATGTTAGAGAGCCCTGTGATTACTATTCCTAATATAACAACCGGCGAATTTAAATTAAGTTTCAATCATTATATAGCTACCGAAACTGGTTGGGATGGTGGAAATTTAAGATATAAATTATCTGGCGCAAGATGGGTTCAAGTTTCAACTTCAGCCTTTACAACCAACCCATATAATAGCACATTACAAACTACAGATGATGGGAATGATAATCCTCTAGCAGGTCAAGAAGCATTTACAGGTTCAGATGGAGGATCTAATAACGGAAGTTGGGGACAAAGTACAATAAACTTATCCTCATTAGGGGTTACACCAGATTCAACTGTTCAACTTAGATGGCAATTGGGAACTGATGGATGTAATGGGACTGACATTGGTTGGTTTGTAGATGAAATAACAATCTATAATTGTAGCGCAGCACTTTCAGTTAATGAATTTGATCAAATGTTAGAGGGTGTTCAAATATACCCTAACCCAACAAATGGCTTAATAACAGTACAAAAAACAAATGAAATTAATTTAGTAAGTGCTAAATTATATGATATCAACGGACGCTTGTTAAAAGATATTGATTTATCAGAAATGAATTTAGAGAAGCAAATTGATATAAGTAAACTAGCTTCTGGAATTTATATAATTAGTGTAAAAAGCGATAATTCTTCTGGAGTTATGAGACTAATAAAACAATAAATAATAGACTGTTTATTTTGACATTAAGGGAACACTTATATAAATTTTTGTTCCTTTTTCTTTTAACGAATTTATAGTAAACACACCTTTCATATTCTTAATTCTGGTATCAATTTGACTTAATCCAAGTCCGTCTTTTTCAAATACTTCATCTACAATAAATCCACCTCCATCATCTTCAATCTTGATCTCTAAATTTAAGTTAGCCGCTTCAACAGAAATAGATGCATTATCCGCATTACTATGCTTTAAAATATTATTCACTAATTCTTCAATAATGCTATATACTTTTATTTCAAAACTTTGGTTATAACGATTAATATTATTAGAGTCACAAATAAATTTTAGTTGTGAATTAGAATATTTTCCGCACAAATCTTCAATAGCTTCTTTTAATCCAAATTTCAATAAAACAGAAGAAATAAGTTTGTGAGAAAGGTCTCTTATTTTATCTGCTGCTTCACTTATTATAATTTCAGCCTTATTTAATTCTTCTGGAGAATTTTTCTTCAGTTTTGCTTTCACTACATACAAATGCATATTTGCAGAAGACAATAATGAACTTACACTATCATGCAAAATCCCTGCAATGTATTTACGTTCAGTTTCTTTTGCATCTAACGTTGCATTCAAAATATTTATTTGGATATCATTTTTTATTTTATCCATTTTTCGTTCAGCATCAATTTTTTCTTGCTTATACGCTAATTTCAAATTCAATCTTTTAAATCTACTCTCTCTATGCAAAAACCATAAAAAACCTAATATCATTACAAATCCGATACTAGAAACTAAGAATAAAAACTCAACTCTTTGCCTCTTATTTTCTTCAATTTTAGTTAACTCACTTTCTTTTGCAAGGTTATATTTAGCTTCAATTTCTGTAACTTTACTTTGTAAGTTATCGGTAATTGTTTTATTATTTATGGTAGTACTTTCAAATAATAAATCATACGCGATTTTATGATTCCCTTGTAAATAATATACTTGAGAAATATTATCTAATGTTATTGCTTTAATATCTCTAGATTTAAAATCACTCCTTTTTTCTAATAATTTCAATGAGCGGTAACTATACTCATTAGATTTTTTTAAATCATTATAATACATACTTATTCCGCCAAGATTTGTTAATAATCCTGCCATTTTTAGAGTATCGTTCATTTGGCTATGAATATCTAATGATTTTTTACCATAATAATCCGCAAGCTTAAAGTCATCATCTGTAACAGCAATTCCAATAAAATTACTGTAGGTTGTAGCAAGCACATTTTTATTTACAGAAGTTTGAGGAAAATTACTTATAACTTTATTATAAAAATAGCGAGCTGAGTCCATTTCTCTATTCATTTGATAAGCGCTCCCGATATTAAAATTAGCCTCACAAATCTCCAATGAATCTTTCCTTACCAATGCATTTTCTAAAGCGAAATTGAAATAAATAACGGCTCTTTCGTAATTTTTAACCCTTCCAAAGAGCCTCCCTATTTCTTGAGAATAATTAAAATATAAGTTATACTCCTGTCTCTTATACACATCTCCGAGCCCACGAGACCTCTCTACATCT
>CAJXUO010000277.1 GCA_913061425.1 uncultured Lutibacter sp. | reverse complement strand
TTTAGAAAATGCTTTTAAAGATGTTGATTATGTATATCATGTTGCTGCTTTAGTCTCTTTTAATTCAAAAGATTATCACTCAATGCGGAAAATTAATATTGACGGTACAGCAAATATTGTCAATTTTTCTATTGCTGCGCATGTGAAAAAATTATGTTTTGTAAGTTCTATTGCTGCGATTGATAAAGTGCCTAAAAATGGTGTAATCGATGAAATTGGAGATTGGACAGTTGAAGGAAATAATTATGGTTACGCAATTTCTAAGTATGGCGCCGAAATGGAAGTTTGGCGTGGAACTCAAGAGGGTTTAAATGCTGTGATTGTAAATCCTGGAATTATATTAGGTTCGGGTTGTTGGAATACTAGTTCTGGAAAAATATTTACGAATGTTTCTAAAGGATTAAAATTTTATACTGAAGGAATTACAGGATATGTTGGTGTTAAAGATGTTGTAAAGTCAATGACTCAATTAATGGAAAGTAATATTAAAAACGAACGCTTTATTCTAATTTCAGAAAATAAAAGTTTAAAGGATATTTTATTTAATACTGCAGATGGACTTGGTAAAAAAAGGGCGACAATAAAGGTGACAAAGTTGTTGAGTGAAATTGCTTGGCGAATTTTATCTGTTGCTAAAATTGTCGGAATTCAGCCAACTCTTACCAAGCAAACTGCAAGCTCAATTCACAACCAATACTATTTTTCTAACACTAAAATTAAATATGCTCTTGGAATTGAATTTGAACCAATTAATGAAGTGATAAGTGAGGCTTGTGAGAAATTTAAAAAAGAAACTATCTAACAATTGGTAGCGTGTCTTTCGCTATATTTTTTCTCATATTTAAACCTCCAACATCATCTTTTAATTCAGTTCTATTAGAGTTAATTACAGAATCTTGTTTTTTAAGAATAGCTTTATATTCTTTTTTCATTGCCTGAATTTTACTTTTTGTTTTTCTCAAAACCTTATTAAATTCATCAATATTGGTCATGTAATAAAAATTGTTTTCAGCAAAACGAGCGCTGTCAATTTGATATTTTTCATATACAAGATGCATATATTCTATGTTCTTCTTTCCGTCAATATTTTTGATAGATTTGGCTCCTAAGGCAAGTTGCATATCAACAAGGATATCTACCATTTCATCTCTAGGAATCAAATTTTCTGGTTTTTTATAAATTGTGTTGCTAGTACAAGAAAGTATAAAAAACGGAATTAAAAATATGTGAAAAAACTGTTTCATTACCTGTTAAACGTTATGCGTCTCCCTTTAATTGTATCGTTAAATTTTCCTTGATCATACATCAAGTGTCCATTTACAAATGTACGTGATATTTTTGATTGAAAAGTGGTTCCTTCAAATGGAGACCAACCACATTTATATAACAAATTCTCTCTAGTTACAGTCCAAGGACTGTTTGTGTCTATCAAAACTAAATCGGCATAATATCCTTTTTTGATATATCCACGCTTTTCAATTTGAAATAATTTAGCAGGATTATGACACATTTTCTCCACTATTTTTTCAATAGATATTTTACCTTCTTTACACTTGTTTAATAGTGCAGGTAAAGCATGTTGCACAAGAGGCCCACCACTTGGCGCAGAAGCATACTTATTATTTTTTTCTTCTAATGTGTGCGGCGCATGATCCGTAGCGATCACATCAATTCTGTCGTCTAGTAAAGCCTTCCAAAGCCCTTCTCTATCGTTTTTAGTTTTTACAGCAGGATTCCATTTAATATGAGTTCCTTTTTCTGCATAATCTGCATCATCAAACCATAAATGATGTATGCAAACTTCAGCAGTAATTTTCTTTTCTTCAAGCGGAATATCATTTCGAAAAAGATGTGTTTCTTTTTCCGTAGAAAGATGAAATACATGTAGTCTGGCTCCAGTTTTTTTAGCCAATTCGATTGCTTTTGAAGATGATAAATAACACGCTTCTTCGCTTCTTATAATTGGATGTAACTCAATTGGAATATCCTCTCCGTAAATTGCTATTTGTTCGTTTAAATTTTTTCTAACCGTTCCCTCATCTTCACAATGTACAGCGATCAACATATCTGTAGAAGAAAATATTTTTTCTAAAACTTGCTCATTATCAACCAACATATTTCCTGTAGATGAGCCTAAAAAGAGTTTAATAGCAGCGACTTTTTTAGGATCGGTTTTTAAAAGCTCTTCTAAGTTGTCATTGGTGCCGCCAAACATAAAAGAGAAGTTTGCGTATGAAGTTTTAGCAGCAATTTTAAATTTTTTCTCAAGCAATTCTTGAGTTGTAGCTTGAGGGATAGTATTTGGCATCTCAATAAATGTTGTGATTCCACCAGCAATTGCAGCTCTACTTTCAGTTTCAATATTTGCTTTATGTGTCAATCCAGGTTCGCGAAAATGAACTTGATCATCTATAAGTCCTGGAATTAAATATTGCTGATTTGCATCAATAACGGTTATGTTTTGTTCATCTAAAGTAATAGAAGAATTAACCTCAACAATAAATTCACCATCTATCAAAACATCACCTAAGAAAACAGAATTTTCGTTAACTACTTTAGCGTTTTTTATTAATATTTTACTCATTTTCTATTAGAATTAAATAGTGTTGAATCTCATTTTTAATACTCCAAAAATTGCCTCAGAAATTATAGACCCATTCATTTTAGATTTTCCACGAACTCTATCGGTAAATGTAATCGGAACTTCTTTAATACTAAATTTATTTTTCCACGTTTTAAATTTCAGTTCTATCTGAAAAGCGTAACCTATAAACTGAATCTTATCTAAGTCAATTGTTTCAAGCACTTTTCTGTGGTAGCAAACAAATCCTCCAGTTGTATCTTTTACAGGGATTCTAGTAATTATTCTTACATCTGTCTCTTATACACATCTCCGAGCCCACGAGACCTCTCTACATCTC
>CAJXUO010000276.1 GCA_913061425.1 uncultured Lutibacter sp. | reverse complement strand
CAGCCACAAATATACAATCATATTTTTAATAAAAAAATCTTAATTACTTTTTTTTAAGAAAAGATTGTAATTGGTGGTTGGATTTGGAAAAACAACAGCTTTTAACTCAATGTTTGTGCAAATGTAAATTCTACCGTAAATAGCAGGCAAAATACGATTGTTTTTAATAAAAAAGCTTGCTGCGAAGTTCTATTTTTTATTATCATGAGTTGTCCTGTTTTTTTTAGATTAGAATATTATTCATTTATATATTCATTGTATGAGGCCTTCTTTCATTACTTTTAATAGCACATAGCCAAGCGCTAGTAATAGCAATATTGTGTTCCTCTAGCCTTGTATTTATTCTAAACTCTTGGAATCTAATTTTTGTATTACTAATATAGTCTGCTTTTTCTTTTCTTGTATAGTACCAAAAACTATTTTCATTCCAATAACTTACATGCGTTGGGTCTTGCCAGGCGCCTCTGCCATCTGTAGATGGAACATCAATAAATACCCATCCCCCATCAGATAAAACTCTATGTATTTCACTTATTATTTTAAGAGGGTCTCTTATTTTTTGAATAATATGGCTTGCATTGATTACCCCAACACTATTATCTTCTAGAGGAATTCCTTCATTAAGATCACAATTAATAGTTCCGTCTGCCCAATCTATAACTTGATATCCTTTTCTAGGATTAATACTTCCTCCAAGATCAATTTTTAACTTGTTATTTATATCTGCGTCTCTTTCAGCTAATTGTTGTGCATACATTAAAAATAACTCACGCGTTTTTTGTTGAATAAGTTTGTTCTTTATAAATTGTGTGTTTTCCCTATTTGGTAATATTCTATAATAGTATAAACATTTTTCAATATGGTAGAATTTTGTAACTAAGAATGTTCTAATCATTAATTCATGATCATCACATACTTCTAATTCTACATTATGACCTCCTATTTTAGTGTAGATATCTTTTCGCCACGATCTTATATGATCTGGAGCATACCAGATAAAACAGAGACTACGGCTTGACGGTTTAAAACTTAAATGTCTTATGAAATTATGATTTTTATAGTTCTCAATTTTATGTTCCCATCCTAGCGTTTTATTCCAAGGTCTCATTTTGCTTTCAAGATCATATAATAAACAGTCGCTATATACAAAACCAATTTTTTTATCTTGATATGCTTTGTTTAATTCGTTTAAACAATCTTTATGTATTAAATCATCATGATCTACTTCTACTAATATATCTCCCGTACCAAGATGAAATGCCTTGTGTTTTATTTCTCCTATATTTTTAAATGATTTTTTAGTATTAAAGATCAATACTCTTTTATCATTTAATATTTTTTCATCTAATAATTGATCGTCAAATTCACCATTTAAATATAATACCCATTCCCATTTTAAATATGATTGACCAATTATACTTTCATATAACTCATTCAAGATATCTTTATTCTTATGTGTAGGGGTGATGATACTAAATTTATGGTCTTTCATAACACTATATCTTGTTAATAGACAAGATCTTTAATAAAGATTCTTGATTCGATTCAAAATCAATAAATTCTCTTACATTATGATTTCTTAATTCGACATAAGGCTGTAGTTCTGTATTAATAGATACATTCTGGAAATGGCTTAACAATAATACGATTCTTCCTTTTTTAGTGGTAGCATTTATTATTAGGGACTCTGTAATTAAAGAGATCTTCTTTTCATTTATTAGTTTGCTTATATCATTATTACTTTCTTCATTATTAATATTAAAACAGTCTATAAAAATAGTGTCATAATATTTTAGATTACACATACTCTCCTCTAGTGTTTTGTTTTTTACAGTCACTTTTTCTAAACTCTCAGACCATTTTTTCGCTTTATTATAGACATATTTATTTGGTTCAATTATTAATAAATCTTTTATATTATAATTGAGTATTTTATCACCAGAAAACCCATGTGAAAAACCAAATTGGAGTACTTTTCCATTTGGTTTTAAAAGATCAATACATAGCTCAATAATTTGTTGTTGATGCGCTAATATATTTTTTTCTATATCTGGTTCCTGCTTATTTTCTTTTTTATAAGTAATCTGTGATTTTATCTGTTCATATATGAATAAAATCATTCCAATTATACCAAGTATTTTCATTTAGTATTTATAAGAATTGGTTTTTAGTATTATGATCTCTTAATATAAATTTTTATTCCCCTTAGACTAGGCCCCGAATTACCCTTGAAGTACCCTACTGGGGTATCACCCGTAAAAAGTATCCTAATTAGTATACACTTAGTTCCATCTCCTATATTGGAGTCGTTGATGAATATAGTTTCAGTTGATGCTAATGAAGAAAATGTTCCTCTACCTAAAGTTGTACTTAAATTTGTTGCCAGATCATATTGAATAATTTCAACTGTTGCATTTGGAGTTAAGTTAGAATTCTCTAGTATTTCTATGCTCCCCCCTACTTTAAAGCCTTTTGGTATGATTTTAATAGCATGAAGGTATGCTGAATTAGCATAGTCATGTTGAAATCCTATCCCAGCGCTAGTAAACTTTGTAGCTCCATTAAGTTCAGTTATCTGACCCGAGCCTCCATCTCCACTTACAGAAAAATCACTTCCTATTAAGAACATAAATTCGGAATTACCCATGTATCCGTCTTCCCATTCAGATCCAGGTTGTGATGAGGCTCTTTTAATTCCACCAAGATTAGCAGAATTTCCTATAGTAATTCCACTTTCATCTATTAGCAAACGTTTTTCACCTCCTGTACTTATTCCCAGGGTGTCATCTCCAGCTTGATACAATCCTGTATTTGTATCATTTATAAATCTAAAAGAAGGGATATTGGCTGTACCGTCACTAATAGTAGTTGCTCCTGGAGTTCCTTGCGGTCCTGTATCACCTTGTGCTCCTTGTGCTCCT
>CAJXUO010000275.1 GCA_913061425.1 uncultured Lutibacter sp. | reverse complement strand
GGCTCGGAGATGTGTATAAGAGACAGGAGAAATCATCTGAAAAGGAAAATATGGTAAAAGAATTTGTTTGGGAAGGTGCAAACATCTACTTTCTATTAACAGACCGATTTAATAATGGAGACACTTCAAATGATATAAACTTTGAAAGAACCAAAGAAACTTCAAAATTACGTGGTTTTGAAGGAGGAGATATAAAAGGAATTACTCAAAAAATAAAAGAAGGATATTTTACAGAATTAGGAATTAATGCCATTTGGATGACACCAATTGTTGAACAAATTCATGGTTCAGTAAACGAAGGAACAGGTAATACTTATGGATATCATGGTTATTGGGCAAAAGATTGGACTAAAATCGACCCAAATTACGGAACCAAAGAAGATTTAAAAGAATTGGTTAAAATTGCTCATAAAAATGGAATTAGAATTTTGCTGGATGCAGTAATAAATCATACAGGACCTGTTACAGAGAAAGATACTGTTTGGCCTAGTGATTGGGTAAGGACAGATCCACAATGTAGTTATGATAATTATGAGAATACCATTTCTTGTACATTAGTTGAAAATTTACCCGATATCAAAACTGAAAGTAATGATGCTGTAGAATTGCCACCACAATTGGTTGCTAAATGGAAAGCAGAAGGACGTTATGAGCAAGAAATTAAAGAATTAGATGCCTTTTTCACAAGAACCGGTTATCCAAGAGCTCCTCGCTTTTATATAATGAAATGGCTCACGGATTATATTATAGAATTTGGAATTGATGGTTACAGAGTTGATACTGTAAAACATACAGAAGAGTTTGTTTGGCAAGAGTTTAAAGTAGAATGTGACATTGCTTTTGCAGAATACAATAAGAATAATCCACAAAAAGTATTGGATACCAATGATTTTTATTTAGTTGGGGAAGTTTATAATTACTCAATTTCTCATGGAAAATCTTTTAATTTTGGAGATAAAAGAGTAAACTATTTTGATAAAGCATTTAATAGTTTAATCAATTTTGAAGTCAAATGGAATGTGAAGCAAA
This sequence comes from uncultured Lutibacter sp., assembly GCA_913061425.1. Classification (GTDB taxonomy): domain Bacteria; phylum Bacteroidota; class Bacteroidia; order Flavobacteriales; family Flavobacteriaceae; genus Urechidicola. The sequence goes on along the minus strand of CAJXUO010000275.1, from coordinate 1,895 downwards.
TGGAAGAAGAAGCGGTGTTTCACAAATATGATTCCCTTTTAAATAACGAATTAGAAGGTTATGGAGTCTTAAATTATATGACTTCTCATGATGATAGTCAACCTTTTGATAATGACAGAAAAATGCCAATTAAAACTGCAACAATGTTGTTATTAACTCCAGGCACTTCACAAGTTTATTATGGAGATGAATCTGCAAGAGATTTAACAATTGATGGAGCCGTTGGTGATGCGACTTTACGCTCTTTTATGAATTGGAATGATATCACTGATGATATTAAAACGAAGGGAATTTTAAATCATTGGCAAAAATTAGGGCAGTTCAGAGCAAATCATATGGCAATTGGAGCTGGAAAGCATCAGTTAATTTCTGATGAAAATGGACTTATTTTTTCTAGAATTAGAAAAGATGATAAAGTTGTTGTTGGTATCAATTTAGAAAAGGGGGAAAAGGTAATTAATGTTTCTTCAATATTTAATGATGGAGAAAAAGTGAATGATTTTTATTCAAACCAAACCATAGAAGTAAAGGAGGGGAAAGTAATCATGGATTCTGATTTTGATATTCTATTGCTAGAAAGTATAGAGTTTTAAAATATATGGAGAGAAATAAATTAAGTTAATCCAATAATTAAAAATGAATAGAATAATCCAAATAGTTATAACGCTTCTGCTTTTTGTTTCTTGTAATAAAGATGATGCTAATTCACTTATTCCAGATAATGAAAATTTAAACTTTATTTCTGCTGTTGACATTTCAAGGTATCCTGAAATATCACATACAAATCCAATATTTTATGATTTGGATGGAAATCAAAAAGACTTCTTGATAATACTTAAAGAAAATGGAATAAATACTATTAGATTGAGACTCTGGGTAAATCCTATTAATGAACACTCTGGATTTAATGAAGTAAAACAGTTTTCCCAAACCTTAAAAACTAATGGTTTTAAAACTTGGTTAACTGTTCATTATTCTGATACTTGGGCTGACCCTGGTCATCAAGAAATCCCAATGCAATGGCAAGGAATAAGCTTTACTCAATTAAAAGACAGCATATATAACTACACTGAAAAACTTATGAACGAATTACAACCTGATTATATTCAGATTGGTAATGAAATAAACCCTGGTTTTCTTCATCCATATGGTCATATTTCAAACAATTTACAGCAATTTAAAGAATTACTAAATATGGGAATTACAGCAGTAAGAGCAAATTCAAATGATTCTAAAATAATTTTACATTTTGCTGGTATCGATGGCTCTGATTGGTTTTTTAATCAAGTGAGTGTTTTGGATTATGATATTATTGGCTTATCGTATTATCCAAAATGGCACGGAAAATCTTTAAATAATCTCAAAATTAAAATGAACTATTTAAGTGAAACTCATAATAAGAAAATTCTGATTGCTGAAACTGCCTACCCTTTTACACTAGAATGGAATGATTGGACAAATAATATTGTAGGGTCAGACGAACAGCTGATTTTACCTGAATACCCTGCATCAGTTGAAGGTCAAAAAGCATTTATTCATCAAATTAAAACGCTCACCAAAGAAGTAGAAAATGGAATAGGGTTTTGTTATTGGGGAGCCGAATTAATTGCTTGGAAAGGAAACCAAGCCACAGATGCTTCTCCTTGGGAAAATCAAGCAATATTTGATTTTGATAATAAAGCTTTGCCAGTATTGAAAGAGTTTATAATTGAATAAAAACTACTGCGTCTATGAACCAATAATCGCCAATAATTACGCCAATAATTAAGGCGATGGTTTTTGTTTACTAAATTAGTTGCTGAAACACCCATTTGAGCAGGACCAACACCATCCCAGCCCCTATTGTGATAATTAAAAGAAATTTCAGCACCAGTTTTTCCGCTAAAATCATAATT
>CAJXUO010000274.1 GCA_913061425.1 uncultured Lutibacter sp. | reverse complement strand
ATATTTGTAATTCTTTACTACAAATGTACATTTTCTTATGAAGAACTCATAAAACTTAGGGTTTTAATAAATAGTGATATTATCTAATGTGGTTTGAAATTATCGCCTTCACATTTTCAAGTTCAAAAACTGATGGAAACGTTTCTTTAAATACTTTATGGTGCTCAAAATCAGTACTCAACCCTTTTTTAATGTATTTTTCGCCTTTCAAATCATTTCCCAAAATAAAATATAAACATGCTAATCTATATTCTACTTCAGCATGGTTTGGAAATATTCTTAACGCTTTTATTAAAATATTAAGTGAATCATTAAAATCTCCAATAAAATTTAAAAGATCTGAAAGTCCAATATAAATATCTAAGTTTTCGTCATTAAAATCTATACACTTATAAAATCCATTTGCTGCCTCTTCAAATAAATTTAACTTAATATTAATTTCAGAATACATTCTCCAATACAGTGTATTTGTATCATCAATTGTTAAGGCTTTATTTATGTAATATAATGCTTTTTGATAGTTCTTATCATCACTATACAATCTCGTTAAAGCTAACCATCCTTTATCTAACAGTGGATCCTCTTTTACTGTTTTTTTATAAAATTGAAGCGCCAAGTCTTTCTTTCCCAACTTATCATAACATTCTCCAATTCTATAATAGGCAAATGCTGTTGGATCATCTAATTCTGTTGTGATTAAATAGTTTTCTATTGCTTCACTATATTCCTCTAATTTTTCTAAAGTTTTTGCTTTTTCTAAATAAGCTCCTACAAAAAACTCATCAACAATTACAGCATAATCAAATGCTCTTAAAGCTTCTTTATATTGTTTTAAAATAAAATATTGTCTTCCTAACTGATGCCAAGCAACTTCAGAATAAGGATCTTTATCAATAAAATCTAATAAATATTTTACGGCTTCTTGATGCTGATTTTGCATATCAAAGCAATAAACAACATTGTATAATGATGAATAATCTTCAAAATCTACATCCAAACATTTAGCAAAATTTAGACGCGCATTATCAAACTTATCTAAATACAAGTATTCCATACCAATCATTGCTAAAATATCTGCTTGATTTTCAGCATAAGCCAATGCAATTTTTAAAATTTCAATTGCATCTGCATGTAAATCCCTTTTTGAAAGAATATTTGCCTTTTGAATGTATACTTCTTCATTGTGCGGCTCAATAGCATGCAGTTCATTTAATATTTTTTCTGCTTCATCTAGTTGATCATCATAAACAAATGTTTCGGCTAACAGGAGTTTTAAATTTATTGAAGTAGGATGCTGTTCTAAACCAAGTTTTATGGCTTTGTTCGCAAGTGACTGACGTCCAGTATCTAAATAATAATGTATAATCTCCTCAAATTCTGTAGAATCAAAAAAGTAGACGTTATTCGTCTTTAACATTGACTCAAATTTTGAGAGAGCCACTTTTTTCTTCTGATTGGAATTTTGTTGCATAAGCACTTTATCTGATATCTTAAAAGTAGTCTAAGAAAAATTCTTTTTAAGAAAATAATAGATTTGTTTTTAACAATTTAATTAACAATCTGTATATTTGTACTCCAAACAAGGTTTGGAAAGTCTTATGAGTAAAAAAATACTTCTTAACTCAACAGAAATATCAATTATTTTGAATCGATTAGCGTGTCAGTTAATCGAAAAACATGACGATTTCTCTAATACAGTTTTAATAGGGCTACAACCAAGAGGTGTTTACCTTGCAGATAGGCTTACCAAGATACTCCAAGAAAACTACAACATAAAAAATATCAATTCAGGTGCCCTAGATATCACTTTCTATCGTGATGATTTTAGAAGAAGGGATGAACCGCTTGAAGCAAACAGAACCAATATCGACTTTATAGTAGAGGGTAAAAACGTTGTTTTTATTGATGATGTGCTATACTCTGGAAGAAGTATTAATGCAGCACTTACAGCAATACAATCTTTTGGAAGGCCTAATAAAATTGAACTTTTAGTATTAATTGACAGACGATTTAGTAGAGATTTACCTATTCAACCTAACTATAAAGGAAGGCAAATAGATGTAATAAACAATGAGAAAGTTGCTGTACAATGGAAAGAAAATGATGGTGCGGATAGAATATATTTAATAAAAAACGAATAAAATGAGTCAATTAAGCGTAGAACATTTACTCGGTATTAAATATCTAAATAAAAATGATATTGATTTAATTTTTCAAACTGCAGATCATTTTAAAGAAGTTATCAATAGACCCATAAAAAAGGTTCCCTCACTAAGAGATATTACAATTGCTAATTTATTTTTTGAAAACAGTACAAGAACTAAACTTTCTTTTGAGCTGGCAGAGAAACGACTATCAGCAGATATAATTAACTTCTCAGCAAGTCAATCTTCAGTTAAAAAAGGAGAAACGTTAATAGATACAGTTAATAATATCTTATCAATGAAAGTTGATATTGTAGTAATGCGTCACCCAAATGTTGGTGCTGGAGTTTTTCTTTCACAACATGTAGATGCAAAAATTATAAATGCAGGAGATGGCACTCATGAACACCCAACTCAAGCACTGTTAGATTCATATTCTATTAGAGAAAAACTAGGAACAGTTAAAGGAAAAAAAGTAGTGATTATTGGTGATGTTTTACACTCAAGAGTTGCGCTATCTAATATTTTCGCTCTTAAACTTCAAGGTGCAGAAGTCAAAGTTTGTGGACCAACTACATTAATACCTAAACATATTCAAAGTTTGGGCGTAACTGTTGAAACAAACCTGAAAAAAGCACTTCAATGGTGTGATGTTGCCAATGTACTAAGGGTTCAACATGAAAGAATGGATATTAACTACTTCCCATCTATCAGAGAATACACACAACTTTTTGGAATTAACAAAGAACTTTTAGACTCACTTGGTAAGAAAATTGTTATAATGCATCCAGGACCCATAAATAGAGGTGTAGAGATAACAAGTGATGTTGCTGATTCTGATCAATCAATC
>CAJXUO010000273.1 GCA_913061425.1 uncultured Lutibacter sp. | reverse complement strand
TGCTCCACTAAAATCGTATACTAATTCTTCCCAAGTATCTGCAACAGTTGTACTTATGTCAATTTCATGAGTGATACTAGCATCAGCATTTTCAAGTTTTATTTTAACTACTGCTCCTACTTTTGGAGACCAAGTTTTCAGGCTTATATTACTATAAGTATCTAAGTCTAAAGGTGTACTCAGTTCTTGAGTAACTCCTGCCCAAACCTCAGCACCTGTTGGCTTAGAAAATTGAGCAACATTAGCTGTAACAATTCCTAAACCTGTTGGCAAATCATTAAGAGTAACAACTTCTGCAGCTGCATTTCCAAAAGGTAGCAATGTTGGTGTAGCACCTTCAAAATTTTCAATTATCAATTTTTCAAAGGATCCTGTTGACGGAAAAGCTTGTTTGATATCATCTATATAGAATGTCCAGTCTGAACTTCCATCTCCAACCGTTCCAAAATCAAAAAATAAGACTATTTTTTGATATGTGTTACCAACATCAATAGCACTTAAATCAAAAGAGACTTCTTCCCAAGCACTGTTTCCAATAGTTGTTGCTTCTACTTCGAAGAAAATACCTCCATCAGTGAGGTTCTCAACCTTTAACAAAATTTTGCCTCCTGCTCTAGGTGACCAGACATTCATTTTAATGACTTTTTTTGCTGAAAAATCAATAGGTGCAGATAAAGTAATTACATTACCTGCCCAAACTTCTGGAGCATCTTTAATAATTTTCCCTACTGTTGCTGAATCATTTCCAGTTGTATCTGGGTTGTCTATAACAGCGTTAGATGCACCACCAAAACCTTGAAAAACACTAGAGTCAAAGATTTCGAAATCAATTGGCAACTCTACTGGTGAAGAAATTGTTATATCTTCCGTTAATTCTGATGTTTCAGAGCCTCCACTTAAGGCTTCTACTCTAATGGTGTAATCTCCAACACTTGGGTATTCAAAACTTACTGTGCCATCTAAAGCTAAAGGTGTACCTACTTCATCTGAATTAGATATATCAAAGAACACTAAAAACGAAGCTGCAAAATCTGCAGTTGCCGATACATTTATAACAAATGGGTTAGAAGAATCAATTTGTGCTGTTATTTCTAAATTCTCAGGTGCTAAAAATGAAACTACTAATTGTTGTATAATTTCAACTGTTTCTCCTTTAATATTATAAGCTACAAGTCTAACATCGTATGTGCCTTCAATATACATATGGTCAACAGATTCTCCTTGAATCAATTCTTCAGGAGTAGAAGTGCCATCACCAAAATATATTTCATAATTTGATGCTGATGTTGCTGTTGGTGACAAAGTAACCAAACCTGTATTGTCTTGTGTGATATTAAATGCTACGGCAAGATTTGTAGGAACTGCTATAGTATCTAAATAAGATAATTCTCTTAAATCATCTTCAGTACAAGCAACTAAGAATACTAATAAAAATAGTGCTTTATAATAAGTTTTTATTTTTTTCATGATTTTGGTTTTAATAATTTGGGTTTTGAGTCCATCTATTTCCTGTTAATTGAATTTCGATAAGTGGTATAGGAAATACTTCATGTTTCCCAGATACAAAGCCGTTTATCTCTGAAGTGGCTCTTCCAGTTCTCACTAAATCAAAGAATCGGTGGCCTTCACCTAATAATTCAACTCTTCTTTCGTTGTAAATATCATTTGTTAAATTTGATCCTGATGAAGAAACATTATGCATAGCGTCTCCAAAAGCACGCTCTCTAACTCTATTTAAATAGTTCTGCGCTTTAGAATCATCTATATTACCTCTATTAAAAGCCTCTGCTGCCATTAACAACACATCCGCAAAACGTATAGCTCTGTAATTGTTTGGGTTTGTTAAATTTCTATCTCCTGCTGCTGTATCACTTCTCTTACGAGGAATATATTTTCTATTAAAAAATCCTGTATGCTCATACCCTGTTCCATAAGTAATTCCAGTTTGTGTAGCCCAAGCATCAATATCCAAAATTGCGACATCTTTTCTTAAATCATCAGCTTCAAAAGCATCAACGGCTTCTTGTACTGGTACATTAAAACTAAAACCTGATGAGAAAATATCACCCGAAGAATCTGGAGTTGCTACATAACTTCTAACACCACTAAATCCTACTGCAACATTTCCTTCACTACATTGTAAACAATCAAAACTTGCTCCTTGATCGTCATTATACTGAACTTCAAAAACAGATTCTATACCATTTTCTCCTGCATGCTCAAAGATTGAATTATAGTCTGTTACTAAATCATATGGACCGTTTAAAATTAAATTATCTAATACTGCTGAAGCTTCAGGAAATTTATCTTGATATAGATATACCTTACCTAATAAGGCTTGAGCTGCTCCTTTAGTAACTCTCCCTTGTTGAGATGCTGTATACGTTAAATTATCTGCTGCATACATAAGGTCTATCTCTATTTGTGTATAAACCTCTGCTTTAGGTGTTCTATCTACGTTAAATTGATCACCAAATAAAAATCTTTTATCTACTACTAAAGGAACATCTCCAAACCATTTCACTAATTCAAAATAATAATATGCTCTTAAAAATCTTGCTTGAGCAAGAATCTCTTCTTTCCCAGCAAATTCTGTCTTATCCTGAAACTCTAAAATAAAGTTTGCCCTATTAACTCCAGCAAACATCCAACCCCAAACATCTCTTAATTGAGAGTTGGTAGTTGTGTGAGTCATGTCATCTACTTCCTGAATTCCAATAACGTCTGTTGCACTTTCGCCTCCTGCTAAAGTATTATCTGAAGCAATTTCTCCTAACATCGCATTTAAGTAGGTTGCTTGTAATAAATCATAAGCACCAACCAGCGCATTTTGATAATCTTCTTCGGAATTAAAATAGTCTTCCGAATTTATGTCTAGTGATTCTACATTTACAAAGTCATCACTACAAGAACTTGCTAATCCTATAAAAAGAACACTTACAAGTATATATTCTGTCTCTTATACACATCTCCGAGCCCACGAGACCTCTCTACA
>CAJXUO010000272.1 GCA_913061425.1 uncultured Lutibacter sp. | reverse complement strand
ACAGAATGGAAAATAGCTACAGTTGTCATCCTTGTTCTAGGAGCCGCTTTAGCATATTGGATTACAACTTTAGATCCTTTGATTTCAGAAGATACATCACCGTTATTTCTTTTTTTTGCGGGTGCTATAGCTATTTGCGCAATGATATTACCTGGAATTTCAGGAGCATTTATTTTAGTGCTTTTAGGAGCCTATAAGCCTGTTTTAGAGGCGCTAGATAACCGTGATTTTAAAGTTATTGGAATTGTTACTACTGGATCAGTAGTTGGTTTGTTACTGTTCTCGAGAATATTAAAATGGCTGTTTAGCCATTATAAAAACTTAACATTAGCAGTTTTGACAGGCTTTGTCTTAGGCTCATTAAATAAAATTTGGCCTTGGAAAGAAACCCTTACTTGGAGAGAAAATTCAGATGGAATCCAAGTTCCATTGAACGAACAAAGTATTTCTCCTTTTTCTTTTGATGGAGATCCTCAATTATTAATCTCAATTTCACTTGCTATAGGAGGCTTTTTAACAATTCTAATTTTAGAAAAAATAGCGATAAAAAATGGCTAAAAACAGAAGTTTTTTAGATAAACTTTTTCTTTTTTTTAAGGGGCTTTCAATGGGTGCTGCAAATAAAGTTCCAGGAGTCTCTGGAGGTACAGTTGCATTTGTCTTAGATTTCTATGAAGAGTTAATTTATTCTTTTCAGAAAATAAATTTGAAAGCATTAAAACTACTTATTAATGGTAGGTTTAAATCATTTTTTAGATATACAAATGCACAATTTCTGACTTTAGTTATGTTAGGGAGCATGTTCAGTTTTTTTAGTGTTTCTAGAGTCTTAGATTATTTTATTAGGCATTATGAATTATATGTTTGGAGTACATTTTTTGGGATGATACTAGGATCTATATATTATATTGGTAAAGATTTTAAATGGACTAAAAAAAGTGGGATTGCAACTGTAATTGGTATAATCATTGGGATTTCAATTAGTTTAATGAATCCAGCAAAAGAAAACGATAATTTATGGTTTGTATTTCTCTGTGGAATAGTTGGTGTATCTGGAATGACTCTGCCTGGACTTTCAGGTTCGTTTATCCTTATTTTATTGGGTAATTATGTGTTGTTATTAGTAGACTCAGTAAATGTGTTATATAAAACATTAACAGATGTTTTATCTGGAGATTGGTCGTTTTTAGAAGATCCAGTAAGAATTAGATATTTGAAAATTGTAGCAACATTTACTGGAGGTTCTGCATTTGGTTTAGTATTTACATCACACATATTAGGATATGTATTAAAGCGTTGGAATCAAATTGTAACAGCAGTTATTATCGGTTTTATAACGGGTTCTTTAGGGATTGTGTGGCCTTGGAAAAAAGAAATTTATAAATTAGAAAACGGAATTACACTCAAAGATTTTAATGGTGATAAAGTAATTGAAAATTATCAACGCTATTTTCCGAATTTTGCTAATTCTGAAACATGGTTTGCTATTCTATTTATTTTATTAGGGTTTGCGCTATTATTACTATTAGATTTGTATTCAAAACGAACTAACAAAACTTGATATGATTGAGAAAACTAAATTTGGACTCATTGGAAAAAATATTTCATATTCATTTTCAAGAAAATATTTCACAGAGAAATTTAAAAAAGAAAATTTAAAAAATTTGACTTATAGGAATTTTGATTTGCCAGAAATTGAAGAATTCCCATTTATTGTGTATCATAAAGAAGAGGAGTTCGGAGGCTTTAATGTTACAACACCTTATAAAGAGTCAATACTGAAGTATTTATCTGATATTGATGCTGTTGCTCAAGAAATAGGTGCTGTAAATACGATAAAAATCACAAAGAACAACGAATTAATTGGCTATAATACAGATGCTTATGGATTTGAAAGCGCAATAAAGCCGTTATTAAATCCGCTGCATAAAAAAGCATTAATTTTGGGTACAGGAGGAGCCTCAAAAGCAATTGCTTACGTTTTAAAAAAATTGAATATCGAGTTTAGTTTTGTGTCAAGAAAACCAACTAAAGAGAACCAAATCTCATATGATAGTGTTTCGAAAGAAATTATTGAAACACATCAATTAATAATAAACTGTACACCTGTAGGAACATATCCTACTATAGAAGAAAGTCCAGATTTAGCGTATCAATATTTGACAGACACTCATATTTTATTTGACTTGATTTATAATCCTGATCAAACAAAATTTTTATCAGAAGGAAAGAAACAAGGAGCAACAATAATAAATGGTTATAAAATGCTTGAATTACAGGCAGAAAAATCTTGGGAAATATGGAATTCATAATATATGAACGCAACTTTTTAATTATTCACACATCTACTAAGTAGATGGTCGATTTATGTAAGTAAATTTTATCATTAAAGACAAATAAAAACAGACCCTTAAACATAATTATATGTTAGACAAGAAAAAAGAGAATCTTCAAGAAAAAAGTGAAGATGTAAAGTTAGAATCTCAAGAACAAATTATAGTGACTGAGACAGAAAATGAACCTGAAAACGCACCAACTGATTCTGATAGTAAATCAGAAGAAGAGGTTGTAAATGAGATTGATGAAAATCTCGCGAAATCTTCAGAAAAAGAAGAAGATGCAACTGAAGAATCATTTTCGAAATATGAGGAAATGAATTTAGAAACGTTGGTTGTCAATTTCAATGATTTGATTGAAAATAATCCTGTTCAAAAAATAAATAATAATGTAAATGCAATAAAAAATGCGTTTGATTTAAAATTCGCTAAAATTTTAGCCGAAAAAAAAGCAGTATTCTTAGCCGAAGGAGGCGAGAGTATAGATTTTAGTTACTCTAATCCATTAAAAGTTGAGTTTAATACCTTGATCAAGAATTTTAGAGATAGTAGAACGAAGCATTATAAGAATAAAGAATCTCAATTAACTAGCAATCATGAGTTACGCATAAGCGCTATAGAGCAATTAAAAGAGTTAATAGATACTGCAGATCCAAAAACGATGTATA
>CAJXUO010000271.1 GCA_913061425.1 uncultured Lutibacter sp. | reverse complement strand
AGTAGTGTGTTGAGCATTGGCGATATTAATTTAGATCATATAAGTGTTTATAAATTGGACGATTCTACGATTAGAATTACTGGATTAGAAAGAGGTAAAACGGAGGTGAGTTTATATAATATTTCAGGTAAAAAAATTCTGAACCAGTCTTTTAATTCTAATGGAATTGAAGACATACCCTTGCCTAAGGTATCTACAGGTATTTACATTATTAAGGTGCAAACAGAAACTGGAATTATCAGCAAGAAAATTATTTTAGAATAAACCATAGAATTATGAAAGATAAAAAAAACAGATAAATAATTGAAAATATTGCTTTTACAATGGAAGAATGGTATCTATTTTTGAACAAATTTTTGAAAAGGAATCAAGGATTTTATATATTGAATCTAAACTAAGGATACAAATAATTGGTCTAAATTCAGAAAAACGTACGGTTAGGTCTATCAATTATTGTTTATTCACTGAATCGCGTGCTAAATTCATAAAAATGATTTTTTTTATTTAAAACTCCCCATAAATTTATTTTTGATTATTTTGAAATACTAGATTTTTCACATCCTCTAAAAAGTTTGAACTATTGCCAGTCGAGGTCACAATGTATTAAAATCCTAAACATATTATGTTTAGGGTTTTATCTTTAGTAAATCATTGCTATGGAGGTATATTAGATATTTATATCCCAAATATTGTTTTAAGTCCTATAGCAAATCTATATGCTATTGCTGATGAAATGATACCAATTGTTAACCATACAAAAACAAATGTTGTTCTATCTATCCTGTTTTCTGCTTTCATAATTATTGTGTTTAGAGTTACAAAAAGTATTATTTCTTCATTGTGTCTTGTCTTCTTTATGTTATCTAATTAAAACGCAAACGCTATTCCAAAATTGTATTTATAGTTGGTTTTAAGAGATTTTTAACAAAAAAAGCCTGTTTCAAATTTGAAACAGGCTTTAACTATTTTTTAATAAAATTTTATCTTTTAACGTTTGAATCCATTTTCTTATCTACAACCAACCTTTTGTCTCTATTCACTATTTCCCAAGCTGTATAGAAAACTAACTTTGTACGTCTTGTCATTAATTCAAACTCTATTTTTTCAACTGTATCTGTTGACTTATGATAGTCTGGATGAGACCCTGTCGTATAGAATATAACAGGAATTCCATTTTTAGCAAAGTTCCAATGATCAGAACGGTAATATATTCTTTCAGGATGATTGACATCATTAAAAGTATAATCTAAAAATAAATTAGTGTGCATTTTATTCATTTGCTCACTAATTTCATGTAATTCGGTAGATAATTTATCTGCTCCAACTAGACTAACATAGTCTTGACTCTCTAATTCTCTATCATCAATTCTTCCAATCATATCAATATTCAAATCAGCGACTGTACTCTCTAAAGAAAAAATTGGATTATCAGCATAAAATTCAGAACCTAAAAGCCCTTTTTCTTCAGCAGTTACCGTCATAAACAAAATACTTCTTCTTGGTCCATTTCCATCTGCTTTCGCTTTTACAAAAGCCTCAGCAATATCCATCACTGCTACTGTACCAGAGCCATCATCATCTGCACCATTGTATATTTTACCATTTTTAATTCCTAAATGATCATAATGAGATGTAATCACCAACAACTCCTCTTTTAAATCAGAACCTTCTAAATACCCTAAAACATTTTCAGAAAGTATCTTTTTAGAGATAAAGTCAATTTTATAACTGACTTTTTTAGATTTAATTCTTTTCAATGCTTTTACTTTTCCAGTATTAAAATCATCAATTGCTTTTGTTAAATCATCAAATGATTTTCCTAAAATTTCACCTGCAATTGTTGGACTAACATAAAACATTCCAGATGCTTCTTCATCACTTTCTATATCACCTTCTACATCTAATGACATTGATTCTCTGGCAAAGAAACCAGAATATCTAGCTAAAAGCGTGTTAAACTCTTCATCATCAAGAGACCTAACTGCTAATGCTGTGTAAACGCCACGCTCTTTGGCTCTCTTTAATATCACTCCTCTTTCTCTTCTATTAGGGTTTACAAATAATATTATTTTCCCTTCAACATCTACGGCATCAAATTCTTTTTCACTTCCACCCCCTACAAAAACAACTTCCGAAGTTATTTCTTCAGTATTTTGAGCATCGCCATAGTATAAAAACTCTTTTAAGTTGGTTAGTTTTTTACCACCAACTTTCAAATAAACTTCTCCTGGCTTTGAAGTCTTTAATTTTACATCTTGATAATAACTCATTTTATCACCATCTATAACTGGCGCTTGTAACCCCAACTCTTCAAAATGAGCTCTAATATATGCTGCAGCCATTTTCTGACCTCTTGTTCCTGTTTCTCTTCCTTCTAGTGCGTCTGAAGCCAATATTGTTAAATCTTCTCTCATATCTTCTGCAGTTATGGTTTCAGCATATTTAGTTGCAATAGACGTGTTTGTATTATCTTGAGCAGATAAGATGGCTACAAATAGAGAAAATAAAAATGTAATTTGTTTTTTCATATAAAAGTATATTGGTTATTTAATTATTAATTTTAATGGCAAATTTACATTTTAGGATTTAAAAGAATTGTTAAAAAGTTGAAGAAAAACTAAACTATTTCGGCAGACAAACCTAGTGAAAGTAATTTTGAACAACGAGGTTTTAAAAAGTCATATTCGCCAGTTTTGACAGTACATTTTCCTTTATAATGGACTAAAATTGTACACTGTTCCGCCTGTTCTAAAGTATGCTCACAAACATCTATTAAAGAATCGATAACAAAATCAAACGTATTTACATCATCATTGTGTAGCACAATTTCATGCTTTTGAGTTTCTTGCTCCAAAACATCAACGTCTTCTTGTATTTCCTTTTTTGTACTCATTAATAAGATAAACTTAATAAATCATTTTTTATTTTACATATTTTAATGCAACCCAATTATTCTTTTCAATCACTTTTTCTAATTTCAAATTATATTTTGAAACTTCAGCATCAATAATTGGA
>CAJXUO010000270.1 GCA_913061425.1 uncultured Lutibacter sp. | reverse complement strand
CTACACCTCTCTATTCGTCGGCAGCGTCAGATGTGTATAAGAGACAGATACTGTTTTAAAGGATGCTATAATTCCCGATTTTGAAACTCTTATAAAAGTACAAGATACTGTTCAAAACGATAGTTTAAAAAAGTCTAACAATGCTATTGAAAATATTATAACTCATACCGCAACAGAATATATTCGTGAAGATTTCAGAAAGCGCCTAATCACCCTTCACAATAATGCAGAAATTGATTACGGCACAACAAATATTAAGGCTGGACATATTGAAATTAACCACGGCACTAATGTAATTACTGCTGTTGGAATAAAAGATAGTCTTGGATATCAGCAAAGACCTATTCTAACTCAAGAAGGGCAAGAATCAAAACATGATTCTGTAAAATTAAATTACAACACCGAAAAATTAATTGCTTGGAATACAGATTCTAAATTAGATGAATTGTTTACAAAAACAGGTGTCTTAAAAAAAGTAAACGATTCGACTATTTACATTAGAGATGTTGTTATTACTACATCCAAAAAACCAATACCTGATTATCATATTTTAGTTAAGAAAGGGAAAATGGTTCCAAACAAAAAGATAGTTGCAGGTAAATCGCAATTATTTATTGCTGAAATTCCTACACCTGTTATTTTACCTTTCGCATATTTTCCATTGACAAAAGGTCGTTCTTCTGGAGTTATTTTACCATCATATGGTAGCAATAATAATCAAGGATTTTTCTTACAAAATGGTGGATACTATTTGGCATTGAGTGATTATTTTGATTTGACTCTTTTAGGAGATGTTTATACAAATGGAAGTTGGGGATTAAATGTACAAAGCAGTTATAATGTTCGATATAAATATAACGGTGGTTTAAGTTTTAGATATGAAAATCTATTTAATAGTTTAAGAGGTTTCGATGATTTTAGTCAAGCAACCAATTATAATATTCGTTGGAACCATTCACAAGACACTAAAGCAAATCCTAATGCTCGTTTTTCTGCTTCTGTTAATCTAGGGAGTAGCACATATTATAGGCAGTCGTTAAATGAGTATAATAACAACTCCTTTTTAAATAATACTTTAAGTTCGTCTATATCTTATCAAAAGACTTTTATAGGTACGCCATTTAACCTAACTTCATCTATTACACATGCTCAAAATACAAATACTGAAAGTATTGTAATGTCTTTGCCTTCATTACAAGTGAGTATGAGTAGACAATATCCTTTTGCTCCAAAAAATGGTCCTAAAAAGAATGCATTACAAAAATTAGGAGTTACCTACAATTTTAAAGGAGACTATAAGATAAATACTACTGATGAATTCTTTTTCAAAAAAGAAATGTTTGAAACTGCAAAATCTGGAATTCAACAAGATGTAGTTCTTGGAACAAGTATGAAACTTGCAAAACATTTTACACTTTCACCAAACGCAAGGTATAAGGAAGTTTGGTATTTTGATAAAGTGAATAAATTTTATGACGCTACAAATGATGAAGTTGTTACAGATACCATAAAGGGTTTTAATTCTTTTAGAGAGTACAATGCAGGAATATCACTTTCTACAACTTTATTTGGAGATGTTTCATTTAAAAAAGGAAGGCTACAAGCAATTCGACACACCATGAGACCAAGTGTATCTTATAATTACAAGCCTGACTTTAGCGTTTATTATGATGAAATTCAACAAAGCGCCGACCCCTTAAATGTCCTTGAATACACACAGTTTGAACAAGGAATCTACGGAAAACCTAGTAGAAGTTTATCAAACAGTATCGGTTTTTCTATTGCCAATACCTTAGAGGTAAAAGTAATGTCTAAAGATTCCACAGAGACTGAGGCAAAAAAAATTAGTCTATTAAAGACTTTAAATATTAGCACAAATTACAATATAGCTGCAGATTCATTAAAATGGAGCCCTGTAAATCTAAACGCTGGAACTACCTTTTTTGACAATAAGTTGAATCTAAATGTTAGAGCAACATTAGACCCTTATGCTATTGATGTTAATGGAAGGAAAATTAATACTTTTAATTTAGATAATGGAGGGAGTCTTTTTAGACTTACCAATGCTGGAGTAACAATGAATTACTCTCTATCCAGCAAATCTGATGATAAAAAAGACAACAGCACCCAAAGAGGCGCTGACAATAATAGCAGATCTTCTAATGGTATTTTTGGAGAAGATATGCTTGCAACAAATGATCAAAGTATTGATACTAATAAAAATGAAGACACCAAAAAAACGTCTAAATTATATAATTCAAAAATACCTTGGAATCTTAATTTAGCTTATGCCTTAAATTATTCTAATTCCAATAGGCAAGATGAGGTTTCGTCTCATTCCTTAATGTTTTCTGGAGATATTGAGTTAACTCCAAAATGGAAAGTTGGATTCAGTTCAGGTTATGATTTAAAAAATTCTGGGTTTACGTATACTCAACTTCGATTTAATAGAGATTTAGATAGTTGGAAAATGAGTTTCAATTGGGTTCCGTTTGGAACAAGAACAACTTACAATTTCTTTATTGGAGTGAAATCATCCGTCTTAAGTGATCTTAAATATGATAAACGTAAAGTTCCGGACAGACGTCTATTTTAATAATTAGTATTTAACCAAAGGGTATGAAAAAAATTATAAATACATCAAATGCTCCTGCGCCAATAGGCCCATACAACCAAGCTGTTTTAGTTGGAAACACTCTTTACACATCTGGACAAATAGCGATAAGTCCAAAAACTGGCGAATTAGTTTTAGATACTATTACTGATGAAACCAAACAAGTGATGGAGAATTTAAAAGCGGTTTTAAAAGAAGTAAATATGACATTTGAAAATGTTTTTAAAACAACAATTTTCATCTCCGACATGCATAATTTTTCTGCAATTAATGAAGTTTACGGAACCTACTTTAATTCTGATACTGCTCCTGCAAGAGAAACTGTTGAAGTAGCAAACTTACCTAAGTTTGTTAATGTTGAAATTTCGGTAATAGCAATTAAATAGCTGTCTCTTATACACAT
>CAJXUO010000269.1 GCA_913061425.1 uncultured Lutibacter sp. | reverse complement strand
TAAGAGACAGCATTAATATTATTGATACGACTTTTCTCATTTTTTATTTAGTTATGTATTATTTTAACTTTTAATTCTTTCTTTGAATTCCATTTTATAGGAATAATAAGTTTATTGTTTTCTGATGAAATTAGTTTTCTTTTTCCATCAACTTTTATTTTTTTTGGATTCCAATTGATATTATGAATAATCAAAGTAATTTCTTTATTATGAGGATTCCAATTACTGCCAAATTCTGCTTCAAAATCAATTTCTAAACAACGTTTGGTAAGTTCCGCTTCAAACTCTAATATTTCAAACTCTTCCTTTTCAAAAGCATTTGAAGTAAGACCATCATCATTGTAAAAATCTCGTTTACTTTCTTTTACTGATGCATCATAATAGTAATGGAGTTCTAATTCATCCGCTTTATAATCATCTGTAGTTTGAATCAAATCTGACATCAAAATAAATGCACCTCCTCTTATGTATGTTGGAATTGAGCTTTTATTAATATCTACATTTTTGACATGACCTCCTTCAATTTTTTCATCCGTATAAAAATTGAACCAATTTGCAGCTTTCGGAAAATAAATATCTTTAGTTTTTACTGAATCTTTTAAAATAGGTGTTATTAAAAAATCTTTTCCCCATAAATAAGTTGTTGAATTACTCATCAATTTCTCATCTTCTTCTTCAAAGAAAATTGGACGCATTAAAGGGGTTCCTTTTTGATTATTCTCAAATGCTAAATTGTAATTATAGGGCAATAATTTATAACGTAATTCAATAGATTTTTTTGCTAGTTCTTTTGCTTTTTCACTTCTAAAAACAGGTTCGCTTGGCACATCTTCTTGTGCGTGAGGCCTGTATATTGGTTGAAAAACTCCATATTGTAACCATCTTGTATATAAATTATCATCTAGGTTTGCTCCTGCAAAACCACCTAAATCAGAATGCATATAGCCTAAACCTTGCATTCCCATTTGTAATGCAATTTCTGGTTGAGATTGTAAACCTCCCCATGTTCTGTTTACATCTCCAGACCAAGGAATCATTCCAAAACGTTGAGAACCAGAATAACCGGCTCTCATTAAAATAAATGGTCTTTCGTCTGGGAATTCTTGTTGATATCCTTCAAAAATTAAACGTGCCCAATCATGACCGTAAATATTATGAATTTTATCTGCAGAGCCTATTTCATGCTGTACCCATTTTGGATGCACTTCTGGCTCACCTAAATCTCCCCACAAACCTTTTACACCAAGACTTAAAATGTCTTTATAAATGTTCCAAAACCAATCTTTTCCTTCCTTTTTGTAAATATCTACAATACCGGTATTTCCAAAATAGAAATCATATTTTGCTGGATTTCCAACAGAATCTTTTGCTAAAATATCTTTCTCTACTGCTTCTTTCCATTTCTTTGAATTGGACAATATAAAAGGCTCGGTAATTAAAACAGTTTTAACTCCTTTATTTTTTAAACGAGAAATCATTCCTTTCATATCTGGAAAAGAATCTTTGTACACCTCAAGGTTTCCCATTGTTCCTTTTAACTCTTTTCCAAACCAATACAAATCTAAAATAACAGCATCTACAGGGATTTTTTGTTCTTTAAATTTATTTATAGTTTCTTCGGTTTCTTTTTGAGAATGATAACCAAACCTACTTGAAAAATTACCTAAAGCCCATCTTGGAGGTAATGGTTGTTTTCCAGTTAAATCAGTATAATTTTCGATTAAATCTAGCCAAGAATCTCCAACAATTACTTGATATGTTTTACGTCCTGAAATGGTTTCATAAGTTAATGAATTGTCTTTCTTACTGTCTAAATCTAAATATCCTATTGGTGCATTATCAAAATGAATCATGTATTTTTTAGAAGAAATTACAATTGGCATTGTAAAATTCATCAACTCTGAATGCGTTTCATAACCATAATGTGCTCTATTATATAATTTAAGACGATTTCCTCTTCTATTCATTCCTAAAGCTCTTGCTCCGCCTCCATATAAAACTTCGTCTTCAGTTAGGTTGAATTGTATGGTTTCTAAATCATTAATTTTGCGATATCCGTTTTTCTCTGAAATCACTTCTTTTCCCTTATAAAAATAAGAAATTTTAAACGGATTTTTTTGAATGCTAACCGTAATTCCTGAAGTTTTAAATGTTATTATATTCTCTTCAATAATAAATTCAGGAGATACAAAAGTTGGTTCTAAGACTACTGCATGAGATTCAGTATTAAATATTTCTCCTTTTGGAATAAATGTTGTCTCAATTATTTCAGGTGAATAAGCAACGATTCTATAGTCTCCATCATTCACTTTGACTTCTACAAGTCCATAATCATTCATTTTTACGCTAATAAATTCACGCTCTTTTATGGATTTTGGAAATAACCAAAGTATAGTCTCTTCAAAATTAGTTTTCCACAGTTCTTCATTGTGCTTTCCTTCTGGAACAACTTTAGATTTTATATTTTCTGAGGCAAACCCTTGATCTTTTAAAGCAGCAACTATACTTTTCATACCCTTTACTGTCTGATTAATTTCCTCGTAGGCTGTATTTTGCCCTTCCTTTCCACCTGCTAAAAAATACATTTTTGTATCTTTTATATTCCCATGTATTTTAGTAAACTCATTAACTTCTGGTGAGAACCAAAATGCTGGTGAAAACACACCTATTTTTCCAAAAATTTTCGGATATTTTAATCCTGCATAATACGAGATTAATCCACCCATTGAACTACCAACAATTGCTGTATTACTTTTGTCCTTTAAAGTTTTGTAGTTACTATCTATATAGGGTTTTAGAGTTTTAATAATAAAATCTAGATACAAATCGCCTTTTCCTCCACCATATTTTTCGTTTTTCCAAGGAGAATATTCATCTAGTCTTTTTGAGCCTCCATTATCAATACCAACGACTATTAGTTTTAAGTTCTTTTCTTTAAATAATTTATCTAGTGTTTCGTCTACGTTCCACTCTCCATAATTGGATGTGCTGCTATCAAAAATATTTTGACCATCATGCATGTAAAC
>CAJXUO010000268.1 GCA_913061425.1 uncultured Lutibacter sp. | reverse complement strand
TATTACAGAACAAAATAATTAAATACTAAAGTATGTCTAAATTTAAAAAAAATAAAAAAGGACTTCCACCTATTAATACGGCATCATTACCTGATATTGTATTTATGTTATTGTTCTTTTTTATGGTAGCGACTACAATGAGAGAAACTTCAGTTTTGGTTAAAAATGATTTACCAAATGCAACTGAAATTAAGAAGTTATCTGAAAAAAGGTTAACCAGTACAATTTATGTTGGACCTCCAATCAGTTCTCCTAAAGGAGTTACAGATGCAGGAGATTTAATACAATTGAACGACAAGATAGCTAGTGTAAAAGATGTGAGAAATTTTATTTATATGGCGCGTGAGGGAGTTCCATCGGAAGAGCAAGGTGCTATGACTACTTTAATAAAATCTGATATTAATAGTACTGTAGGTACAATATCTGATATTAAAAAGGAATTGAGAGAAATCAATGCATTGAAAGTAACGTATGCTACACGTCAAGGAAGTGATAAGAAGTAATTTTTTCTAAATAAGAAAATAAAACGGCAACCAATTTTGGTTGCCGTTTTTCGTTATATTTGTATATGAATAAGCCTATTTTAATATTTTTAGTATTCTTCACTTTTTTTCAAGCGTATACACAAGAAGCAAAAGATAGTTTGTTTATAGATTCTAATTATTTAGAAGATCAAATATATTTAGGAGTTACTTATAATGTTTTGAGGAAACAACCTGCCAATTTTAACCAAAATGGATTGTCTGGAGGTCTTTCTATAGGATTTATAAAAGACATTCCTTTAAATGAAGAAAGAAATATTGGTTTTGGTATTGGTTTAGGATATGCATATAACGCCTATATTCAAAACTTAAAAATTTCAGCCATGTCAAATATAACGCAATTTGAAGTCCTAGAGTCTTCGAATTTCAAGAGTAATAGATTCTCAACTCACTTGATAGAAGTGCCGCTAGAATTCCGCTGGAGAACTTCTACAGCCTCTAAATATAATTTTTGGCGTGTGTATTCAGGAGTTAAATTTGGCTACCTATTCGCGAGCAGTTCTAAAATTTCTGAAGAAACAAATGTTATTAAACTAAATAACATAAGTGAGTTTCAAAAACTTCAATATGGGCTAACTTTGAATGCAGGGTATAATACATTTAACTTAAGTTTGTATTATGGTTTAAACCCTCTATTTAAAGATGCTAAAATAGAAAGTGAACAAATCGATTTAAAACAATTTAATATTGGATTGATGTTTTATATATTGTAAATAAAATAGATAGCGATTTGAGAGAATAATCCAATTGCAAAACCTACATAAACTTCTTTCCCTAAATGCGCCTTTAAAATTAATCTAGAAGTAGCAATAATACCAGCAAGTAAGAATAGGATTGCTAAAATTATGATTAAATTTAATTCATAACTATAACTTAAAAGACCAATAAAGCCAATTAATCCACCAATACCAATAGTATGCATGCTAATTTTAAAGTTGATGTATAATAGTAAATATGAGATTAATAAAACGAGAGTCGTTCCAAAATAAAATAGCGCTAACTCAGGTACAATACCAGTTCTAAACAAAATTACACCTAATAAATAGGAAAGAATAGTGAAAAAAAGCAATGGGAATTTCCTTTCTTCTACAGTCAACATTTCATAAGTTTCAATTAATTTCAGCTTTTTTAATAAATAAACAAAAACTAACGGCAATATGTAGACGGTAATAAATGATGAAAGAATTATTGAGCGTTCAGCAGTTTCATCTATATGTCTTGGTAGAAATATAAAATATAAAATTGTCGCAGCAATAGGTATTATTATTGGATGAAATACAAATGAGATAAGCGTATTTATTTTTATTTTCATTATAGTTTTTTACGTAATCTAGCAACAGGAATATCAAGTTGCTCTCTATATTTTGCAATTGTTCTTCTGGCGATTGGATACCCTTTTTCTTTTAACAATTCAGATAATTTGTCGTCAGTATGAGGCTTCTTCTTATCTTCATTTTCAACGATAGTTTCTAAAATTTTCTTAATTTCTCTGGTAGAAACATCTTCTCCTTGATCGTTTTTCATTGATTCAGAGAAAAACTCTTTGATCAATTTTGTTCCATATGGTGTAGAAGTATATTTACTATTTGCAACTCTTGAAACAGTAGAAACATCCATTTCAATTTTATCAGCAATATCTTTTAAGATCATAGGTCTTAACTTACGCTCATCTCCTGTTAGAAAATATTCTGACTGATAATTCAAGATAGCACTCATCGTTAATAAAAGAGTCTGTTGACGCTGTTTTATTGCATCAATAAACCATTTCGCAGAATCTAATTTTTGTTTGATAAATAGTACAGCATCCTTTTGAGACTTTGTTTTTTTAGTAGAGTCTTTATAGCCTTTTAACATATTGTTATAGGCAGGTGATACATGTAATTCAGGAGCATTTCTAGCATTGAGTGTTAAATCAAGTTCTCCATCAATAATACGAATAGTGAAATCTGGAACTATTTGTTCTGCAATTTTATTACTACCTACATATGCGCCTCCAGGTTTTGGATTTAATTTTTCTATTTCTAGAATTGCATTGCGTAATTCGACTTCAGAAATATTAAATTTTTGAAGTAACTTGTTGTAATGTTTTTTAGCAAAAGGGTCAAAAGCATTTTTTAGTATATCTATTGCTATTGCTCTACTTGGTTTTTCTTCTTTTCTTGATAATTGCAAGATTAAACATTCACTTAAATTTCTAGCGCCGACTCCAGCAGGATCCAATTGTTGAACAATTTCTAAGAGTTTTAAAACTTCAGTTTTATAAGTAAAAATGTTTTGAGTAAAAGCCAAATCATCAACAATATCTTCTACATCTCGTCTAATATATCCGCTTTCGTCAATACTACCAATCAAAAATTCAGCTATAATCTGCTCTTGTTCTGTAAATCGATAGGTGTTTAATTGACTTTTTAAATGTTGATTAAAAGTTGTTCCACCTGCATAAGGGATGACTTTGTCTTCATCATCTGCCGAATAATTATTAGCTTGAGTTT
>CAJXUO010000267.1 GCA_913061425.1 uncultured Lutibacter sp. | reverse complement strand
AGAGACAGTGTCGTAACAATGGATTTGTATGAAAATTTCTTAGATGATGCAAAAAGTATCCATCAGAAAGATAATCTTTTAAATTTAACCTATATAAATGATGATGGTGTTCAAGGTAATTTAGACTTTGCACCTTATGATGTGATTGTGTTTACTGGCGGTGTTCCCAAAGAACCTTTGGGACTTAGAGAACAGCTTAAAATAGGAGGTAAATTGTTTTTATTCGAAGGTACAGAAACGCTTATGCAAGCGAACCTTATTGAGAAAGTTGGTCAAAATGAATATGAGTACAAATCAGTTTTTGAAGATGTCATTCCTTTTTTAGTTATGAAGGGTAAACCATCTAAGTTTATTTTTTGAAAGTGATAAAACAATACTTAAATTTTATGTCGATACCTTATGATAAATATTAGGTCATTGATATTTTTGTTCAGTATGAGTTTTTCGTCATTAATTTATGCTGAAAAAACGAGTGATTTATTATCACTTTATAATGAAGCGTTAAG
The DNA here is from genome assembly GCA_913061425.1 of uncultured Lutibacter sp. Lineage (GTDB taxonomy): Bacteria > Bacteroidota > Bacteroidia > Flavobacteriales > Flavobacteriaceae > Urechidicola. Next base: position 2,544 of record CAJXUO010000267.1, on the reverse strand, counting down.
GCATGATGCTCTTTTATCCGCAGCGACAATACAAAATAAAGCAACACAAGAATTAATAGATCAAGGTTTGTCCCTATTGCTACCAAATATATCTGCTCAGGGTAGCTATACTGATCTCGACAATTCAAGGAAATTTAATACACCAATCAGTAATGTCTTATTGGCTGGAACGAAAGCAGATTACCAAAACTATGAATATGGCGTTGTGGTGAGGCAACCAATTTTTAACTATGCTTCTTATAATCGCTATAAACAAAATTTAATTCAAACTAGCCTAAGTGACAAACAACTTCTTTGGTCCAGACAAGACTTGATTTATCGTGTTGTGAAATTATATTTTGAAACACTCCAGGCATCAGATGAGATTGATTTACTTCAAGCCCAACGCAAAGAAATACTTGCACAGCTTGCTGAAGCAGAAGCCATGTTTAATGCTGGATTAGTTTCCATTACCGATGTTAATGAAACAAAAACAAAAGCTGCATTGATAGAAGTTCAACAATTAAATGCTGTACAACTTTTTAAAATCAAAAAAAGAGAATTTGAAACTGTCACAGGGTCATTACCAGGAAAGCTAAATAAATTAAATCCAGTGATTACCTTTACAGAAGTTGAAAATAAGGCAGAAGAATGGATTGATATCGCAATTGAGAATAATTTAGATCTTCAAATAAGGAGAGATGAAGTCAAAATTGCCGATAGGGAAATTGATATTCGAGCTGGAGACAGATTTCCAACAATCGATGCATTTGCCTCTCGATCAAGAAATTGGAATAGCGGAGGCTACCCTTATGGCACAACTAAAAATCAAGGGGGTAAAAATTTTTCTGATGCGATTGGTGTTGAAATAAATATTCCTATTTATCAAGGTGGGTTCAGAAGTTCTCGGGTACGTGAGGGTAAATTACTTAAACTCAAATTACAAGAAGATGAGGAATATTTAGAAAGACAAGTTAAGTTAGCAGTAAGAGAAAATTTTTTGCATCTCCAAACAAATTTTGCTGAAATAGTCGCTTATGACGTTGCATTAAAAAGTGCCAAATTAACACTTGATTCAACCAATTTAGGTTTTAAGGCAGGTTTAAGAGATAGTATAGATGTCTTAAGAGCCCAACAAGTTTATTTTGATGCTGAAAAAGATATACTTGATAACAAATATGATTACTTAATGAATTTAATTAATTTAAAATTTTCTGTTGGCATGCTAACAAAACAAGACATAATTGAAACAAATAAATATTTAATAATGGAACAGTAATGATTGCCGCAAAAAATAAGAGCCAATTGGTTTTAGTAGATATGCAAGTAAAATTGGCTTCTGTTATGCCAAAAGAAGTTATTAATAAAATTATTAAGAGATGTGAGCTTTTATTTACTGTAGCTCAAAAATTAGAAATTCCTTCAATTATCACTGAACAATATCCACAAGGCTTAGGCACAACTTTGCCATCTATTAAGGCTTTTATTAATGAGGCAAGCTATATAGAAAAAAAGGCCTTTGCATGTACTGATGATGCTATTTTTAATCGATATTTAATCCGTACTAAACCTCAAGTTTTTTTAATTGGAATGGAAACACATATTTGTATTCTTCAAACTGCACTTGGGCTTCTCAAAGCAGGTAAAGAAGTTTTTGTAATAGAAGACGCAGTAGTTTCAAGGAATATATTAAATAAGCAAAATGCGTTAGGAAGGTTAAAAAGTGCAGGATGTATTATTACAAATGTTGAATCAGTTGTGTTTGAATGGCTAGGCTCATCTGATAATCCTATATTTAAAGAAATTGCACCTCTGATTAAAAATATTGACTGATAAATTTTAATGCTTTTCTTGAACTTCCTTCTGACCTTGAAATAAACTCTTCAGATCTTTGAATCATTGAATTTTGTGTTTTTAATTGGCTTAATTTTTTAATAGTTTTGGGTAAGTCATGGATATGATTTATTTGAATAGCGGCTTTTGATTTAATAGCATCAAGGATGATGTCCTTAAAGTTAAAAATCGACGGTCCAATAATGGTTGGTTTTTTCATTTTTATTGGTTCAATTGGGTTTTGACTTCCATAATTAAAGAAACTACCTCCCAGAATTACGATATTTGCCAATTCGTAGTACATATACATTTCACCCATGGAGTCACCTAGTATAAAATTTGGTGTTGATTTAATTGAAGAGGCCTGACTTCGTTTAGCAAATTTCAAATTTTTTGATTTTAGAAGGCTTTCAACTTTACTAAATCTTTCTGGGTGTCTTGGCGTCAAGATTAAAGTAATATTTTTCTTATTCATCTTTAATATTTGATTAAGAATAATTTCTTCTTCACCTTCTCGCGTGCTGCCTGCAACTATTACAATTTGATCGTTAATCATTAAATTATCCTTCATTTTTTTTGTGATCTTCATTGTTTCTTTGGGAGGTATTTGGTCAAATTTTAAGTTGCCCATTACTTGAACTTTATGAAGAGTTAATTGCTCAAAATTTTTCTTGTCAGATTTACTCTGTACGTAAATATTTGACAGTTTATTCAACAAAGGAGTATAAAATT
>CAJXUO010000266.1 GCA_913061425.1 uncultured Lutibacter sp. | reverse complement strand
CTTATAGATAGTAGCTACACCAAAGGTTTGTGGTTTATTTTCTACATCTATAAACCCAACTTTTCGTAAAATATTGTTTAGAGCTTCGCCATGAGGAAATTTAGACGCAGATTCTGATAAATAAGAGTATGCAGAACCTTCTTTAGAAAACAGTTTTCCGATTAATGGTAAAATAACTGAACAATGAAATTTATATCCTTGTTTAAAAGGTGTTTTTTCTGGTACGGATGTTTCTAAAATAACAAAAGTTCCATTGGGTTTTAAAACTCTTAGGATTTCTGACAATCCTTTTTCTAAAGTTTCAAAATTACGAACTCCAAAAGCAACTGTAATGGCGTCAAAACTATTATCTTCAAAGGGTATGTTTTCAGAGTCTCCAAGAATCATTTCAATTTTGTCTGAAAGGTTTTCTTTTGATATTTTTTGTTTTCCAACATTAAGCATTCCTTGAGAAATGTCTAATCCAATAATATTTTTAGCAGTTGTATTTTTAGCAATATTGATGGCTAAATCTCCTGTTCCTGTAGCAATGTCTAGGACTTTAGAAGGGTTCTTTTCTTTGATAAGATTCACTACTTTTTTACGCCATTTCACATCGATACCAAAAGAAATCATTCTATTCAGTCCGTCATAATTCTCTGATATGTTATTGAACATTTGAGCAACTTGCTCTTTTTTGCCAAGTTCAGAATTTTTATAGGGTGTTACTTTTTCAGACATTCAATTAGCCGTTTATAGCAATTACAGATTCAATTTTGTTTGGTATCATTTCTTTAAGCATTGTTTCAATACCACTCTTTAATGTCATTGTTGATGATGGGCAACCGCTACAAGCGCCTTGTAAAATTACATTTACAGTTTTACTTTTTTCATCATACGATTCAAATTGTATATTTCCACCATCAGCTGCTACTGCAGGTCTAACATATTCGTCTAAAATATCAATAATTTGCTGAGAAGTTTCATCTAGATTTTCGACTGTTGTCGTTGTCGCAAGTGACTTTACAATTTTAGGGACTATATTTTCATTAAGAATGATGTTTCCGTCAGCAATATATTGTCTTATATAACTGCGAACTTCATTTGCTACTTCTGACCATTCTGCAATGTCAAATTTAGCAACTGACACATAGTTTTCAGAAATAAAAACTTCTTTAATAAAAGGCAACTTAAATAATTCTATTGCTAAAGGAGCATCTTTTGCTTCATCAATATTTTTAAATTCAAATGTTTGAGAAGTTAGCATTCTATTGGCAACAAACTTCATAACACCTGGATTTGGTGTGCTTTCTGCATAAATTTCAATAGCTACTTTTTTAGTTGATTTAACTTCAGCATCTATTATTAGATTACCATCATTTAAATAACGTTCAATTTCACTTTTAACCTCTTCTTGAACATCAACCCATTCAATGATATCATATCGCTCTATAGCAATAAAATTAGCAGTAATGTAGATTTTTTTTACAAAAGGTAAATGAAAAAGTTGTTGCGCTAATACAGAGTTTTTTGCGTCGTCAATATTATTGTATTCATAACTGCCGTTTGTAATAGTAGAGGTGTGGACAAATTTTAAAATTGTCGCCGTATTTGTTGGTTGAATTGAAACCGATATATTATCCATTCTAATTAAAGTAAATTTTTGACAAAAATACTAAAAGTATATCTAAGAAGTTGGATATTTTTTTGCAATTAGTTAATTTACTCTTGTATGCAAAAAGCCTCATAATTAATTAATTATGAGGCTTTTTCACTAGGAAACAAATATTAAATATTGAATACTAGAGTTGCTGTGACTTTAGAAGTGTCAATATCTAATTCTGTAGCGTTTACTTCGTTATATTCAGGATAGAAATCGTAAACATCCGTTCTATTTGAGTTTTCATAAGACAAGTCTAATTTGACATTCCCAAAATTATAACCCAAGCCAAAAGAGTATCCTTTTAAGTCGTCAGAAGATAGCGCATTTTTATATGGGCTTTGTTGGTGGTGATATCCACCTCTAAAACTTGCTTTTTTAATTCTCCATTCAGTACCAATACGTAATTCTGCAGTTGATTCAAAATCGGAATTGAATAATTGATTTTCAGTACTGAAATCAATTGAAGGACTTAATTTAATATTGCGATAATTTTTGTGAGTGTAATCTAAACTGATCAATCCGTTTTTCTTAAAGATATAAGCGAAACTCCCAGTTATTTTACTTGGAGTTCTTAATGAGTATTCAAACAAATTTGTACCTTCATCACTAAAAAATTCTTCTGTAAAATTATACCAAGTTGGTGATTGATAAGACAATCCTAATCTTACATTTTCTGTAGTCTTAGAAATAATCCCAAGTGAAAATGAACCGCCATTAGCAGTGTTTATAAGTTCATTTCTTAAATACGCAACGGAGTTATTTGTGTTGCCATTTCCATCATTATTATCTTCGCTTAATAGTACTCCTTGATAAAAATTTATTTTATTTGTAGTAAATGAAGCGCCAATATATAAGTCGTCACTATATTGAGATGCAATAGAGAAGGTGTATTTGTCATTCTTCCCACTGGCATAATTTTCAAATGACTGCCCATCAGAATTTAAATATAAAATATCATTTGTATCGTCCCCATCATCAGTAAAGTTTTCATCATAGATAAAAGTTGGAAAGTTGCTATTTCCGTTTGCTCTCCAGTAATTATTGAAATCTTGAGACATACTGTAATTTATACTAAGAGCGGTTCTTTTCCATTTAGAGCCGTTATTTTTAAAAGAAAAAACTACTCCAGCCTGTGATAAATTGGTAAAATTAGTGTCACTTGTTGTGTTGTTTCCGTAATAATTTGAACTAATTGATTGATTTCGTGCATTCAATGAAGCGGAAAATTCGCTTTTTAAAAACACTGCAATTCCTGCAGGGTTTATTTCGGCGGCACTTAAATCACCACCTAATGCTCCAAAGGCTCCACTCATTGCTCTATATCTTGCAGTCCCATTATTGTCATCGCCGCTAAAAAGAACCCCTAAATCATTATAGCCTAATGATTGTGCATTCATAATTATTGAGCATAGGAATAC
>CAJXUO010000265.1 GCA_913061425.1 uncultured Lutibacter sp. | reverse complement strand
TCTAATTTGTCATTTACAAAACGTTGATTTCCATCTTCCAATCTTACTATAATGCTATCTATTGTCATCTTTTTGATTTTGGTTATATTAAAAGCATAAAGATAATACTAATTTTTAAATATAATTGTGAATTAAATAGTGAATAAGTATAAAATTATGATTCTTTTTTATGCACCTATTTAAAAGTATTCAATTAAATTTACAAACTTAAAATAACACACTAATACTACATCTAATGATTCATTTCTTCGGAAACCAAAACAGTAAAGTATTTACTGTTCAAGCAACAAAAGAATTAACTGCTGAAACAATTTCAAAATTGAATTGGCTTTTTGGCAACCAACCTAAAATAAACGCAGCGTCTCTTGACGCTTTTTTTATTGGTCCACGTGCTGCAATGATTACTCCGTGGAGTACCAATGCCGTTGAAATTTCTCAGAATATGGGAATTTCTGATATCATTAGAATTGAAGAATTTGAAGTTTCGACTGAAGATTTTTTAGAATATGATCCTATGATTTCTGAAAAATATCAAGGTTTAAATCAAGAATCATTTACTATTAAAATTCAACCTGAACCCATCTTAAACATTAAAAATATTGCTGCTTATAATAAGCAAGAAGGCTTGTCATTAAATGAAGAAGAAGTTGGGTATTTAGAAAGTGTTGCTACAAAAATTAATAGACCATTAACAGATTCTGAAGTCTTTGGGTTTAGCCAAGTAAATTCAGAACACTGTCGCCATAAAATTTTTAATGGAACTTTTATTATTGATGGAGAAGAAATGCCTTCTTCACTTTTCAAATTGATAAAAGAAACGTCTGCCAAAAGTCCACAAGGAATCGTATCTGCTTATAAAGATAATGTTGCCTTTATTGAAGGACCAACAGTAGAGCAGTTTGCACCAAAAACAGCAGACAAACCAGATTTCTATAAAACTCAAGAATTTAATTCAGTAATTTCTATAAAAGCAGAAACGCATAATTTCCCAACAACAGTTGAGCCCTTTAATGGTGCTGCAACTGGTTCAGGTGGAGAAATTAGAGATAGACTTGCTGGAGGAAAAGGTTCTTTACCACTTGCAGGTACAGCAGTGTATATGACTTCATATTCTCGATTAGAAGACTCGTCCGATTCTGCTGAAAGCAAGAGACCTTGGGAAGAAGGGATGAAAGAGCGTAAATGGTTGTACCAAACTCCAATGGACATTCTAATTAAAGCTTCAAATGGAGCCTCTGATTTTGGAAACAAATTTGGTCAGCCTTTAATTTGTGGTTCAGTTTTAACATTTGAACACGAAGAAGACGCTCGTAAACTTGGCTTTGATAAAGTTATTATGCAAGCTGGAGGAATTGGATATGGAAAAGCTGAACAAGCATTAAAAGACACGCCACAAAAAGGCGATAAGATTGTTATTCTTGGAGGTGAAAATTACCGCATCGGTATGGGTGGCGCTGCAGTTTCATCTGCAGATACAGGAGAATTTGCTTCAGGAATTGAATTAAACGCTGTACAACGTTCAAATCCAGAAATGCAAAAGCGTGCAGCAAACGCAATAAGAGGAATGATAGAAAGTGAAGAGAATTTTATTGTTTCTATTCATGATCATGGTGCTGGAGGACACCTAAACTGCCTCTCAGAATTAGTAGAAGATACAGGAGGGAAAATAGATTTGGATGCATTACCTATTGGTGACCCAACTCTTTCTAACAAAGAAATTATTGGTAATGAATCTCAAGAACGTATGGGATTAGTAATTGCCGAAAAACATATAGGAACACTTGCCAAAATTGCTGAACGTGAGCGTTCTCCAATGTATACAGTTGGTGATGTTACTGGTGATCTCCGTTTCACTTTTGAATCTAAAACCAATGGTAATAAGCCCATGGATTTAGCACTTGAAGACATGTTTGGAAGTTCACCTAAAACTGTTTTGAATGATGTAACCATTAAGAGGAATTATGATACTATTTCCTATTCAAAAGATAACTTCAATTCATATTTAGAGCAAGTTTTACAATTAGAGGCTGTGGCTTGTAAAGATTGGTTAACTAATAAAGTTGACCGTTGTGTTGGCGGAAAAGTAGCAAAACAACAATGTGTTGGTTCGCTTCAAATTCCACTTAATAATGTGGGTGTAATGGCACTTGATTATAAAGGAAAAGAAGGGGTTGCAACGTCAATTGGCCACTCTCCCATTTCAGGTTTAATTAATCCAGAAGCAGGAAGTAAGAATTCAATCGCTGAGGCTTTAACTAATATCGTTTGGGCGCCTTTAAAAGATAACTTACAAAGTGTATCGCTCTCTGCAAATTGGATGTGGCCTTGTAAAAACGAAGGTGAAGATGCTAGATTATATAAAGCAGTTAAAGCAATATCAGAATTTGCTATAGATTTAGGAATCAATGTTCCGACAGGAAAAGATTCATTATCAATGAAACAAAAGTATCCTAATGAAGAAGTGATTTCTCCTGGAACAGTGGTTATTTCTGCTGCAGGAAATTGTAATGATATAACAAAAGTAGTAGAACCTGTTTTTCAAAAAAATAAAGGTGATATCTATTATATCAACTTATCTCAAGACTCTTATAAATTAGGCGGAAGTTCATTTTCTCAAATTCTAAATAAAATTGGAAATGAGACTCCAACTATCACTAATAATTCGTTTTTCAAAACAACCTTTAATGTAATTCAAGAGTTAATTAAAAGTGATAAAATTGTTGCAGGACATGATGTTGCTTCTGGTGGATTAATAACAACATTATTAGAGTTGTGTTTTGCAGATATTAGTATTGGTGCAAATCTTGACATCACCTCATTAAAAGAATCTGATAGTATTAAACTATTATTTTCTGAAAACTCAGGAATTGTTTTCCAATCAATTGATGATTCTGTAGCGTCAATTTTATCAAAAAATGATATTGAATTCTTTAAGATTGGTTCGGTAACTGAATCAGACATATTAAATATAAAAAATGGTTCAGAAGCGTTTGCATTATCCATTTCTGAATTAAGAGATACATGGTATAAAACATCGTATTTATTAGACAATAAGCAAACCGCAAAGGGATTGGCTAA
>CAJXUO010000264.1 GCA_913061425.1 uncultured Lutibacter sp. | reverse complement strand
GTACAACAAACTCCCATTTTTCACTTCCAAAGGACTCTCCATATTGTTGGTAAACAAACTTCCAGTTCCAAGCCCTTGCGGTAAAGAGACCTCTAAACTATATGTATATTGAGCAATTGTATTGAGTCCAATATTGCTTTCAAGTGCTGATGTTATCCACCAAGCTACATTATGGCTTTTTGATAAATTAATCCATTCATTGCAACCATTTATTCCACCAACCAAGCTAGGTTTTAGAATAATAAACTGAGGATTAACTGTTAGTAGTAATTCCTCTTTTTTTGTTACATCAAATATTCCAATTAGTTCTTCGTCTAGTGCAATTGATAAAGGGGTTTCTTCACACAATCGTGCCATTTCTTGCCATTGTCCTTGCTTGATTGGTTGCTCAATAGAATGTAATTGATATTCTGATAATCTCTTTAATTTCTCTAATGCCTCTTTTGGATGAAAAGCGCCATTTGCATCAACTCTCAATTCTATTTCGTTGGCATTATATTCTTTTCTAATAGATTTTAAGAGTGATAGTTCTGTATTAAAATCTATTGCACCAATTTTCATTTTTATAGTGGTGAATCCAGCCTTTAACTTCTCTTTTATTTGTTCTTTCATAAAAGATTCACTTCCCATCCAAATCAATCCGTTTATAGGAATTGAATCTTGACCTTTTGAAAATTTTGATGGAAATAATTCAAATTTATCTTTACTTTTTAAAGACAATAATGCTTGCTCTAATCCAAATTGAATAGATGGGAACTCTATGAGTTCTGATAACAACTCATCTCTATCTCTATTGATATTCTCACACAACCATTGTAACTTCTCTTCATAGTCGCCTCTATCATCTATACTCAAACCTCTAAAGAGTCCGCACTCGCCTAGTCCTTGAGAAGAATCATTAGAAATAAACAAAAAAAAGGTTTCTTTGGTGCGCAGTATTCCTCTTGAAGTACCACTTGCTTGCTTAAAATTAAGGATGTGTTTTTGGAAAGTTGCTTTCATATATTTCTACTGCGAAAGATACAATTTTTAAACAAATGTCATTCCTGCGAAATCGAAGATTCACGAATACAATATAAAATAAGAATCAATGAGTAATGCAGGAGTCCATAAATTAGATAGGTTTAGATTCACTGCTGATAAGATTAGATGCAAGCAAATTTTTAAGATAATGTGACTAATGATGGCGAAAAATCTAAAAACTAGTTAATTAACCTGTATTGTTTAATTTTATTTTATCGTTAAGATAAGATTTCGTTTCAATGAATTTTATCTTAACGATAAAATAAAGTTAGTGATAATAATTGAGAAAGTCAAGCCCATTTACAACTCCAAAAGTTTCTTCAACAACTTTTAATATTGGTGTAATCGCCTTAAATCACTCCTAATTGTTTCCCAACTTTAATAAATGCAGCAATCGCTTTATCTAAATGTTCTTTGGTATGTGCCGCAGATAATTGCACTCTAATTCTCGCCTTGTCTTTTGGCACAACTGGAAAGAAAAACCCAATCACATAAATACCTTCATCCAACAATGCATTTGCCATATCTTGTGATAATTTGGCATCATACAACATCACAGGAACAATCGCAGCATCAGCACCAACAAGGTCGAAACCTGCTTTTTCCATGTTACTTCTAAAATAGCTTGTGTTTTCTTCCAACTTATCTCTCAAAGAAGTATCATTAGAAATCATGTCAAACACCTTTAACGAAGCACCAACAATTGCAGGAGCCAAAGAATTTGAAAATAAATAAGGTCTTGAACGTTGGCGTAAAATTTCAACAATTTCTTTTTTACCAGTTGTAAAACCTCCCATTGCTCCACCAAGTGCTTTTCCAAGTGTTCCTGTAATAATATCTACACGTCCTAATACATTTTTTAATTCAATAGTTCCGCGACCAGTTTTTCCAATAAATCCTGAAGCGTGACATTCATCAACCATCACCAAGGCATCATATTTATCTGCTAAATCACAAATTTTATCTAATTGCGCAACAATTCCATCCATTGAGAAAACACCGTCAGTAACAATAATTTTAAAACGATGATTTTGTTTATTTGCCTCAATTAATTGTGCTTCCAAGTCACTCATATCATTATTTGCATAACGATATCTTGCTGCTTTACACAAACGTACTCCATCAATAATAGAAGCGTGATTTAAAGAATCTGAAATAATTGCATCTTCTTTGGTTAATAATGGCTCAAACACTCCTCCATTTGCATCAAAAGCAGCAGCATATAATATTGTATCTTCACAATGAAAGAATTCAGCAATTTTCGCTTCTAGTTCTTTGTGAATATCTTGTGTACCACAAATAAAACGAACAGAAGACATTCCAAAACCGTGAGAATCTAACGTGTCTTTTGCTGCTTGAATAACTTCTTTATTATTAGATAAACCTAAATAATTGTTTGCACAAAAATTAATTACTTCTTCACCAGTAGATACTTTAATAACAGCATCTTGAGAAGTGGTTATAATACGTTCAGACTTATACAGTCCAGCATTTTCAATTTCTTGTAATTCCTTTTGTAAATGTTCTTTGATACTTCCGTACATAATTATTTTTTTATAATTTGATTGTATTATATTTTTCTTCTAATTTTTCTAGCATTACTGATGTCATTGATTTTAAATCATATTTTGGTTTCCAATTCCAATCTTTTCTTGCTTCATTATCATCAATGCTCTTTGGCCATTTATCTGCAATTTGCTGTCTGAAATCCGGAGTGTATTCAATTTTAAAATCAGGATATGATTTTTTAATTTCTGCTGAAATTTCACTTGGATCAAAACTCATACTTCCTAAATTATACGATGTTCTTGTTTTAATATTTTCTTTTGACGCTTGCATTAATTCAATAGTTGATCGTATAGCATCCTCCATAAATATCATTGGCAATTTAGTTTCAGAACTTAAAAAACATGAATATTCCTCTTGTTTAACTGCACTGTGATAAATATCAACTGCATAATCAGTAGTGCCGCCTCCAGGCATAGACTGATAACCAATAACTCCAGGATATCTTAATGAGCGAATATCTAAATCGTATTTTGTATAGTAATATTGC
>CAJXUO010000263.1 GCA_913061425.1 uncultured Lutibacter sp. | reverse complement strand
ATTTATAAGATATAAAGAAATCCCAGCACATATTGACATTAATAAGATTAATGTCAATAGAAATGTTTTATTAAGTTTAATCATAATTCAAAGATATTTAATAAGATTATTTATAAGTTTTTAACTCAAACATTGGTCAGCAAAACCATAAACAGCATTTACTTGAAGTAGCACTGCAAGACCACAAGCAACTATTGTTATACAACTTGCAAGAGCTGCTGTTGTTGCGGCTAAAGCAATAGTTGCTAAAGCACATCTATACCAACCTCTTGCTTGAGTGTTATTGTTTACTGTGAATAATTTTGGGTTTTCATAATCTAAAGCTTTGACAGCATTAATAAAAATATTTTTTTTAGCGAATTCTTTGCTTGACAAATTTAAAGCTAAAACTTTGTTTTGATAATTTTCAACAGCTAAATCAAATCCTATTGTTTCCGCGTCGTTAGCAAAATTTTTAGTTAATTCAACATCTTTAATGTCTAACCAATTATTTGTAAGAGCTATTTCATAAATATCATTGGCTTCCATATCAACTGACATTGATAATAAACTTTCGGGTAAGTAAAGTCCCGTATCTAATTCATCATTTACAGTTGATAATATTAATTTATTGGTTTCTAAAACAGAAAGATTAGAACGGTCTTTATTTGAAGTGTTAATTTTATTAATTATAGCATCCAAGTGATTAGTGTTTTTATAAGTGTTAAATACTTTATAATCAAAAGATTGCTCTATTTCATTTAGCTCTGAATCATACTGTTTACACGAAATAAACAACATTAAAAATGATAGAAACATTGCGAAATATGGTTTTCTTAAGTTTTTTAAAATAGTCATAATTTATTTTTTTTAGTTAAATTAATATTCTACTCTTTCGCTTTTCGTAACTCGGTTTACTTATTTTTTTTATTTCGGGTTCAACTTTCACATTTCCGATGTTGGAGGGTCAGTCCTTTTTGACAGTAAGTTTTTTATAAATATATATCAACTTATTGGATAATTTTTATACAAAGTAATAAGTGGGAGGTATAGGGAGTAAGTGTGCTTATTTTAGGAATAAGTGGTTTTTATGACGATAATAAAAAAACCATTTTAAAATCAAATCTGTTTATAAGTATAAATGGTGTTTGTTAATAAATCTAAAAATATTAGATATAACTTTATAATTTCTAAATAAGTGAATACTTTCATTAGAAAAATAAATATAGAAAAAGGTAAAAATCTTTAGCTATAATTTAGAATAGATAAGTGTTGGGAGTGCTTTTTATCCCAGAATTCACATTCTCAAAATTAGACATTTTACTTGTTATCTTTTTTCATATCAGAAAACACATTTAATGCATCTAACAAAATATGAACATCAATTTTGTCCTCTGTAAGATAAAACTTATAATTCTCACCAGTATCTATTGAATAAGCAAATTTCTTTGAATAAGGTGCGTAATAAACACACCCAACATTATCTATCTTGGATTTCACTTCTATAAAGTAACAATTAAATTCTTGGTTGAAATAAATAAAAATTAAATCAATGTATTTATTGATTAGCTCCCTTTTCTCGTCAAAACTTACGGATGTATTAATATCCAATTCACTTAAAATATTCTCTTGATTACATAAATTCTGGTTAATTGAAACTTTCCTATCTTCAAGGTTGTCAATCTTTTTTTGAATATCAACAATAGCCGATTTCAATTGCATCATCTTACTTTTGACATCTTCATTACTTAATGCACCATCAAGAACAAGGTCTAAAAATTTATCTTTCCTAACCTTTTTATCTTTCAGCGATGCTCTGTGTTTATTTAATTTTAAATCAATCTCTTTTATTGGATTGTTACTCGATTGTTTATTGAAATAATCATTTAGAAGCACTTTAAACTGACCAGAACCAAAGAAATTTCCCCATATTAAATTCTCAATAAATGGTATATTAATTGACCTATTACCGCAATTTAATTCTCTGTGTCTTTTACTTGAGCATAAATAATAGTTATCTTTTAAAGTTACTCTTGACCTACCATAATAATTTCGACCACATTTACCACATTTCAAAATACCTTTTAATAGATATTTATGTTCGACTTTCTTACCGCTATTATTTCTATTATTAACAAGGTTATCGTTTACCTTTTGCCATAGATTAGGTTCTATTATAATTGGAGAATCATAGGTTTGATTACTATAATTTCTTTCTCCTTTATATATTGGATTTTTAATTATTCCTTGTATAGTTTTAGCTCTAAATAATTTATTTTTTCTTGACGGCACTCCCCTATCATTTAAACGGTTTGCAATTGAATTAGTTCCAATACCAGTTAATGATAAATCATAAATTTCTCTTATTATCTTCGCCTCGTTATCTTCAATAGCGAGATAACCATTATCTGACTTATAACCATAAGCAACAACACTCCATACTTTACCTTCTGCAATATTATCCTTTAAACTTCTTTTTGTTTGAGCAGATTGCAAATCCTTATTATATTGATTGAGTGCAGAATTTATACTACCAAATAAATTTTCTTGTGGATTATCATAATCGAAAATCTTATCGTTGAAATATATATCAATATTATATTTTTTTGCATCTGTAATGAAAATATGCCAAGTGTTGGAATTCCTCTCTAATCTATTTTGATTTCTAAACCAAACCGCCTTGATTTTATCAATTCTAAAATCTTGCAATAGTTTAAACAGTTGAGGTCTATCTTTTATTTCTGCACCTCCACTCACACCCTCTCCCTCGTTGTATAATTCAATATCTTTAAATCCTTTATCTTTGGCAAAAGACCGCCCCTCTCTTAATTGATTATTAATCGATGTTGAATCTATATCTTCTTTACTTAATCTGGTGTAGATGGCTAACATAACTGGATATTTTTAACAAATATAACAAAACAAAATAAACCACCACAATATGCACTATTTCTAATGTAATAGTATATAATGTAGTTTTATAAATTAATATATGTATCTCTCTCTTTATATCCATTTATCTATTTCTTTATCTCTCTATTTCTTTATGTATCTATCTATCTATCTATCTATCTATCTATCTATCTATCTATCTATCTATCTATCTAT
>CAJXUO010000262.1 GCA_913061425.1 uncultured Lutibacter sp. | reverse complement strand
ATTTGTAACTTGTAAAAAAGATACTGTTTCAACGACTATTGATCCTCCTCAACTTCAAAAAAAAGTACCAAAATATGAATTTGGCTATAATTTAAATGATTATAGAGTGATACGTGATACCGTTATTAAAGGTGAAAGTTTTGGCGTAATTTTAGATAGAAACCATGTCAATTATCCAATAATCAACAAAATAGCAGTCACAATTAAAGACACATTTGATGTAAGGCGTTTAAGAGCCGGAAAGTCTTATACGCTACTTACAAAAAAGGATTCTACAGAGCAAGCACAAGTCTTTATCTATCAGCATAATAAAATCGAGCATACAATTATAGACTTTACCGATTCTATAATTGCAAAAAAAGAAAGAAAACAAGTGAAACTTGTTGAAAAGACTGCCTCTGGAATTATTACCAGTTCACTTTCCGAAACACTAGATTCTCAAGGTTTAAGCGCCGTTATTTCAAATGACTTATCAACTATATACGCTTGGACAATTGATTTCTTTAGGCTTCAAAAAAATGATAGATTTAAAATTGTTTATGAAGAACGATTTATAGATGATTCTATCTCTGCTGGAATAAGTCAAATAAAAGCTGCGTATTTTGAACATAGAAAGAAACCTATTTATGCCTTTAAGTTTATTGCAGATTCTACAAGAATGATTGAAGATTATTATGATGAAGAGTGTAATGTGTTAAGGCGTGAATTTTTAAAAGCGCCCTTAAAATTTAATTATCGTATTTCTTCTAGATACAACCTTAAAAGACGTATTTCTTACTACGGAAATAAGGTTAGACCTCATAAAGGTACTGATTTCGCTTCACCTACTGGAACACCTATCATTGCAACTGCCAACGGAACTGTTACTGAATCTCGAAGAAAAGGCGGAAATGGAAAATATGTGAAAATTAGACATAACGGAACCTACAGCACTCAATATTTACACATGAGTAAACAAGCTGTGAAAAAAGGCGCTGTTGTGAAACAAGGAGATATTATTGGCTATGTTGGTATGACGGGAAATACTGGAGGTCCACATGTTTGTTATCGTTTTTGGAAAAACGGAAAGCAAGTTGACCCTCTTAAACAAAAACTTCCTGCTGCAAAACCTATGAAAAAAGAAATAAGGCCAATTTATTTAAATTCTATTACCGAAATGAAATCTAAAATAGACGCTATAGATTTTGATGATAATTCGTCTGAAATTTCTAGCTCTTTAAATTAAACAAAATGGCGTTAAAAAGTATTAATCCTACAAAAACAAATGCTTGGCTAGAATTAAAAAAGCACTTTGAAGAAATAAAAAATATTCATTTAAAAGATCTTTTTAACGACGACAAAAAAAGACAAGAAAAATTTTCTATAAATTTTAATGATTTTTTTATTGATTTTTCTAAAAATAGAATTACTCAAAAAACTGTTAATCAATTAATTGAACTCGCAAATGAAGTTGAATTAAAAGATGCTATTTCAAAGTATTTTAGCGGTAATAAAATTAATAAAACTGAGAATAGAGCTGTTTTACATACTGCACTTAGAACACAAAAAAACGAACCAATACTTGTCGATAATACTGATATTTTACCTGAAATAAAACAAGCACTATCAAAGATTGAAACTTTTAGTAATCAGGTAATTTCAGGAAATTGGAAAGGGCATACAGGTGAAAAAATTACTGACATTGTAAATGTTGGCATTGGAGGTTCAGATCTTGGACCAAGCATGGTTGTTGATGCGCTTAAATATTATAAAAATCACTTAAACGTGCATTTTGTTTCCAATATAGATGGCGATCATGTACATGAAACTCTTAAGAAGTTACATCCAGAGACAACCCTTTTTGTCATTGTTTCTAAGACTTTTACAACACAAGAGACGATAACAAATGCTACAACAATAAGGAAATGGTTTTTAAATTCTGCTAATGAAAATGCAGTTAAAAAACATTTTATTGCAGTATCAACCAATTTGAGTGCAGTAACTGATTTTGGAATAGAAGAATCAAATATTTTTCCGATGTGGAATTGGGTTGGAGGCCGTTTTTCTCTTTGGAGTCCTGTGGGACTGTCTATCAGTTTAGCTGTTGGCTTTAAAAATTTCAAAGAATTATTGATTGGCGCTTCAGAAATGGATGAACATTTTAAAAATGCGCCATTTGAGAAAAATATACCTGTAATTTTGGGACTTCTTGGAATCTGGTATACCAATTTTTTTAATTCTGAAACTGAAGTGATTTTACCCTATTCTCAATATTTAAATAAACTTTCTGCTTATTTACAACAGGCAAATATGGAAAGTAATGGGAAATCTGTAGATAGAAATGGCGCTAAAGTAAATTATCAAACTGGTAATGTGATTTGGGGAAGTGCAGGAACAAATTCACAACATGCTTACATGCAGCTTATTCATCAAGGAACAAAATTGATTCCAGCGGACTTTATTGGTTTTGAAGAATCACTATATGGTGAAAAAGAACATCATGATAAATTAATGGCTAATTTTTACGGTCAAATTCAAGCCCTTGCTAAAGGAAAAACCAAAGAAGAAGTACACTTAGATTTAAAATTTCAAGGTAAAATTAACGACATAGAAACCTTACTTCCTTTTAAAGTCTTTGAAGGGAATAAACCCACAAATACAATCCTAATAAAAAAGTTGACTCCAAGAAATTTAGGGAGTTTAATTGCTGCTTATGAGCATAAAATATTTGTTCAAGGAATTATTTGGAATATCTTTAGTTTTGATCAATTTGGAGTGGAATTAGGCAAAGAAATGGCACATAAAATCTATTCAAAAAAATAACTTAACCTTGAGTTAACATTGAACTTTAACTCATTTTCAACCAACTATTTGACTCTCAACAAATCAACCTATCCTTGGCTACATAGGAGATTCTTAATTTTTTGTTAAAATTTCTTAAAAGACTCATAAAAATTTTGCATATTTGCAATAACTATTTAAAAAAACTTACTTTAAGATGAAAAAAATTACTCAATTTCTACTAGTGACGTTGTTCATTGCAACATCTACTATGTATGGTCAAACAATTACCGGTACAGTATTGGACAGTTCAAATGCTCCATTACCTGGAGCC
>CAJXUO010000261.1 GCA_913061425.1 uncultured Lutibacter sp. | reverse complement strand
TCTAGACTCACTAATGTCTTTTATTGTGATATAACCATACAAAGCGCTTCCTTTAATATCGTGTGGAAAACCAACAATGGCAGATTCTGCAACCGCAGGGTGTTCATTAATAGCATCTTCTATTGGGGCTGTTCCAAGATTGTGACCAGATACAATAATTACATCATCTACTCTACCGGTTATTCTATAATAGCCTACTTCATCTCTTAAGGCTCCGTCACCAGTAAAATATTTGTTTTCAAATGCTGAAAAATAGGTTTCTTTATATCGTTGATGATTTCCCCAAATAGTTCTTGCAATACTTGGCCAAGGAAATTTTATACACAACCGACCTTCCACTTGATTTCCTTTTAACTCATTTCCGTTCTCATCCATGATTGCTGGTTGAACTCCAATAAATGGCAAAGTTGCATAGGTTGGTTTGGTAGGAGTTACATATGGAATTGGAGAAATCATAATTCCACCGGTTTCTGTTTGCCACCAAGAGTCTATAATAGGACTCTTTCTTTTTCCTATGTTTTCATTATACCAATGCCAAGCTTCTTCGTTTATAGGCTCTCCAACAGAACCTAAAACTTTTAAGGAAGAAAGATCATAGTTTTCTATGAAATCAGTGCCTTGTTTTGCCAAAGCTCTAATGGCGGTAGGAGCTGTATAAAACTGACTAACTTTATGCTTTTGAACAATGTCCCAAAAACGACCATAATCTGGGTAGCTTGGTACACCTTCAAACATAACCGTAGTTGCGCCATTTGCTAGTGGTCCATAAACAATATAACTGTGTCCTGTAATCCAACCAATGTCTGCAGTACACCAGTACACATCATTTTCTGTGTATTGAAATGCATTTTTAAACGTATAGGCAGTATACACCATATATCCAGCTGTGGTATGAACCATTCCTTTAGGCATTCCTGTAGAACCCGAAGTATACAAAATAAATAAAGGGTCTTCTGCATCCATGATTTCTGGAGCACAATCATCAGAAGCTTTTTCTAATAATGGTGCTAACCATTTATCGCGCCCCATGTTCATATGTATATCTGTTTGTATTCTTTTAGCAACTAACACTGTTTCTACACAAGAACAACTTTCTAGTGCTTCATCTACAATTCCTTTTAAATCGATAGTTTTTGCACCTCTATAAGAACCATCTGAAGTGATGACCATTTTACAATCTGAATCATTAATTCTAGTAGCCAAAGCAGTTGATGAAAATCCGGCAAATACCACAGAATGTATGGCTCCTATTCTAGCACAGGCTAATACAGAAATGGCTAATTCTGGAATCATTGGCAAGTAAATACAGACTCTATCTCCTTTTTTAATTCCTTGTTCTTTTAAAACGTTTGCAAATTTATTAACTCTTTTATGAAGCTCATTGTAGGATATATGTTGTGCTCCCTCATCTGGATTGTTAGGCTCAAATAAAATGGCTGTTTTATCTCCACGAGTAGTTAAGTGTCTATCAATACAATTCTCGGTAATATTTAATTTCGCTCCTTTAAACCATGAAATTTCTGGTGTTGAAAAATCCCAATCTAGAACAGAATCCCACTTTTTTCTCCATAAAAAATGTTCTTCAGCTATTTCTTCCCAAAAACTTTCTGGCTCACGAATAGACTTTCTGTACACTTGATAATATTCTTCGAGATGTTTTATATGATAGTTACTCATTGTGTTTTTTAATTTTTTGTTTAGTAATTGATCAATGTTTTTTTATTACCATTCAATATTTTTATCAATAAACTGAATTAAACTCTTTGCCATTATTTCCTGATCTTGAATGGACGGATGAACAGATGATTCAATATAGGGCATAAAGTGGGTATAAACTCTATTATCATCTAAATTTGCTGTTGCCAGTTTTATATAATCTATCCATTTTGATCCTTTTTTTGCAGCGTCCATACTTCCTAAAGAACACACAATATTTGCCTCTGGATACTTTGTTCTGATGTTGGCCACAAATTGCTGATAAGCATTAATAATATATTCTTCTGAAGGAGCTTGATCTCCAAATCTTTTTTTAAACTCTTCATTCTCTGGCAAATTAACCAACCAAGAATCATTCTGCAGCAAATTAATGATAACAACATTGGGGGTATATGAAGAAAAATCCCATTTACTAGTGCTGTCTGTTGGAATTAATCTATCGTATATTTCTGGCATAATTAGAGGGTCCCAACTAACGGTAATTCCAATACCACTTTTACAGATACAATGATACTGAGCATTAAAATGTCTAGCAGTAAGAGATGAATAGCTTAAATAATTATTGGTGTAGGTACTGTCTGGAGAATCATTCCCTGAAAAATCTTCAATAGCATAGCCTGCTGTAATAGAATTGCCATAAAATTCTATCTTTCTTTTTTTAGAAGCTGGTTTTGATAAAATCCTTGAACTGTTAGTAAGCTTGAAGCCATAAAAACTTGTTTTTCCTCTATTCCACTCTGTTCTTCTAAATATCTCAATACTGTGTTTTCCTTCAGGTAAATTTGAAGCTAACTCGTAATATTGTTTGGTTGTATTGGGTCTCAAAATAAAAGTACTGTCATTATCTAGGATAATGTTATAATAGTTATCTCCTGATGCGTCTTTTAACAATGCTTGAATAGATTCTCCTTCAAAATATATCTTTATTGAACTTCCTGACCAATAGATTTCTGCTGCTTCTTCTTGAGAGAAATCTATTCTCCCAGAAAATTCTATTTCAGAATTTGAAAAAGGTATCACTAATTCATTGTTGTCTTTACAACCCATGAAAACCATAATAATAAATAGCAGTTGATGAATTTTTCTCATGTCTATTATTATCTAAAATTTCACACTAATTAATGTGTTGCATTTCCAGCACCACTTGGAATCCTAATATTGGCAACTATCTCTTGTACTTCTTTTGGTGGTTCTGGGGTAAATTTAGAAATGATAATAGATACCGTAAAATTAATAATCATTGCTACAGTTCCAAAACCCTCAGGTGATATTCCAAACCACCAATCTTCTTTTGTGCCTCCACCAAACCAATCAAATTTAAATTTCAACATATAAAATAGCATCACCACAATACCTGTCTCTTATACACATCTGACGCTGCCG
>CAJXUO010000260.1 GCA_913061425.1 uncultured Lutibacter sp. | reverse complement strand
GGCTTATTTGTCATTATATAGACATGCCAAAGTTTCTTCATATCTGTTATGAGACCTCTTTTTTCAAAGAGGCTGCTTTCTTCTCTGCGTGTGCCATAGCAGCATCACGAACCCATTCACCACCTTCCCAAGCACCAACTCTTGCATTCATACGTTCTTTATTACAAGGCCCATGACCTTTCACTACTTGCCAAAACTCGTCCCAATTAATTTCTCCAAAATCATAACTTCCACGTTCTTCGTTCCATTTTAAATCTGAATCTGGAATTGTAAGCCCTATCAATTCTGCTTGCGGAACTGTTTGATCTATAAATTGTTGACGTAAATCATCATTTGATTTTCGTTTTAACTTCCATTTCATAGACTGCTCTGTGTGAATAGATTCTGCATCTGTAGGTCCTAACATCATCAAACTTGGCCACCACCAACGGTTTAACGCATCTTGTGCTAACTCTTTTTGCTCAAGAGTTCCGTTAGCCAATTTTATCATGATTTCATAACCTTGACGTTGATGAAAACTCTCTTCTTTACATACACGAACCATTGCGCGTGCATAAGGCCCGTAAGAGGTGTTACATAGAGGAACTTGATTTATAATTGCTGCTCCATCTACTAACCAGCCAATCGCTCCCATATCAGCCCATGTAACTGTTGGGTAATTAAAAATACTTGAATATTTTGCTTTTCCAGAATGAAGTTGCTCGTATAACTCATTACGAGTAACACCTAAAGTTTCACAAGCTGAATACAAATACAATCCATGTCCTGCTTCATCTTGAACTTTGGCCAATAAAGCTACTTTACGCCTTAATGAAGGTGCTCTTGTAATCCAATTTCCTTCAGGAAGCATTCCTACAATTTCAGAATGTGCGTGTTGCGACATCTGTCTGATATGTGTTTTGCGATACTTTTCTGGCATCCAATCTTTAGGTTCAATTTTCTCGTCACGTGCTATACGTGCTTCAAATTGATTTTCTAAATTTTTTATTTGTTCTTCACTCATAATATTTTGAGTTTTAATTTTATACGTCGAAATCTACAACTACTTTTTCTGTAGTTGGCACTGCTTGACAACTTAATACTAACTTCTGTGATACTTCTTTTTCATCTAAAGCGTAGTTGACCTTCATCTCAACAGCACCTTCAATCACTCTACATTTACAAGTACTACAAACTCCACCTTTACAGGCAAATGGTAAATCTGCTCCTGCAGCCAAAGCTCCGTCAAGAATATTGTCATATTCATCTTCCATGATAAAATGGAATTCTTTTCCTCCATCTAGAATAGTAACATCAGTTCCTTCAACTTTCTTCTCTAATGCTTCTGCTATATGCTTATTATCTTCTGGATTTCCAGAAAAGAACAACTCATAATGAATTTTACCTTTATCTAATCCTTTTTCTTCTAAATGATCTCTAATTAAGAAAATCATGTCTTGAGGGCCACAGATAAAACAATGATCGGTATCATCAATATCTATAAATGTTTTGGTTAAAACACTTAATTTTTCTGTGTCAAAACGTCCATTTAAAAATGGAATATCTCGTTGCTCTTTAGTTAAAAAATAAAAAACTTGAAATCGTTGAAAGAATTCATTTTTTAACTGCTCAATTTCTTCTTTAAATATGATAGATTTTACGGTTCTGTTTAAATAGAACAGTTTGAATGTGCTATTAGGTTCAGAAAGTAAATGTGTTTTAATTATAGATAACATTGGTGTGATGCCACTTCCTGCTGCAAAAGCAATGTAATTTTTAGAAGCAGTTGGTTGCACATCAATATAAAAATTTCCTGATGGCTCCATCAGTTCTATCGTGTCTCCATTTTTTAATTTAGTATTGGCATAGGTAGAGAAAACACCTCCTGGAATTTGTTTAATAGCGACTTTCCATTTCTTGTCAAGTGGACTTGAGCATAATGAATAAGAACGCCTAACATCTTCATTGTTTATAATTTTACGAAGAGTAAGATGCTGACCTTGCTTGAAACTGAAATTTTCTTGTAATTTTTTTGGAATTTCAAATTCTACAACTACAGTATCTTTTGTTTCTTTATAGATGTCTGCAATATTTACTTTATGAAAATCTGCCATTTATAAATTATCATTTTATCAAACTAACAACTGTTAGTTTAGATTACAAATTTACAAAATTATTTTTTAATGCCGTTAATAAGAATACTACTTAAATCCAAAGCTAACTTGTTAGGGTTTAATATATCTTTCTTGGGTATCCAAAGGTATAATGATCTTAAGGTTGAGAGTATAGAGAATAAAATAATATCTGGATTAGACTTGGTGATTTCATTGTTCTCAATTCCTCTTATAATAATTTCTCTAAAATCACTTTCATAATTTGTGCGAAGCATTAGATAATATTCCAATTGTTCTTCAAGATGCATCCAATCATTATTAAGTGATGCCATTCCGTTCGCGTTTTGTGTAGTTATTTTAACATGGAGTGCAATAATTTGCTTTAACTTCTCTATGGAATTATTCTCAGAAAGTTTAATTATCTCAATGCCTTCGGTATATTCTTTAGCAAGGGAAATAATAATAGTAGTAAGAATGTCTTGCTTTGAATTGATATGATTATAAAGGCTTGCAGCTTTTATTCCCATTTCTTTAGCAATATCTCTCATTGTTACAGCGCTATACCCTTTTTTCTTAAAAAGTTTGGTAGCTGTTTGAATTATTTCGTCTTTTCTATTTTCTTGTTTCATTTATTAAAAGGATATGACTATAATTTCTCAAAAATAATTAAAATCGATTTGATTTATAGTTATTGGAAAATTCTTTTTTACTTTTATCAAAAATTTAAGATGAGTTTCTTTAACCTATTTAAGAAAAAACAGAATATGAACGAAGTACAAGAATATTTATTAAAAGGCGCTGTTATTATAGATGTGAGAACAGTTGCAGAATACAATGATGGTCATGTAGATGGGTCTCATAACATTGTTTTAGATACTATAGAAGATAATATTGAACAAATTAAAAGCTTTAATAAACCTGTAATTACAGTTTGTAGAAGTGGAGGGAGAAGCGGAATGGCAATGGAAATATTGTCTGATGAAGATGTTGATGTTATTAATGGCGGTCCTTGGCAAAA